>NZ_JBHWVM010000027.1:0-90018 GCF_042736805.1 Streptomyces sp. NPDC060031 | reverse complement strand
CGCCGCGGACCGGGCCCGCCGCCGGTGCGCGGGCGGGGGCGGGCTCCGTACCCGGATCACCCGGCTCACCCGGCTTGCCCGGCGGCAGCGGGCCGCCTCCGCTGGGGCGGTTCCTGGTCAAGGCCGCCGCCGTGACGGCCGGGCTGACCGCCGCCGGGGCGGTGTTCGGGCTCGTACGGGACCAGACCATCGCGCACCTCTTCGGCGCCGGCCACGACAGCGACGCGTTCCTGATCTCCTGGACCGTGCCCGAGATGGCCTCGACGCTGCTGATCGAGGACGCCATGGCGCTGCTGATGGTGCCCGCCTTCAGCCAGGCCCTGGCCCGCCGGGCCGCCAGCCGGGCCGGGCTCACCCGCAGGGAGGCCCGCGTGGCCGACCCCGTACGCCTGCTCGTGGGGGCGACCCTGCCGCGTCTCGCGGTACTCCTGGCCGCCGTCGCGTCGGTGCTGATCATCGCCGCGCCGCTCGTGGTCTCCGTGCTCGCCCCCGGGCTGCCGGACCCCGGACTCGCCGTCGAATGCACCCGGATGACGGCCCTGACGGTCCTGTCGTTCGGGATCGCCGGGTACTTCAGCGCCTCGCTGCGGGCGCACCGCTCCTTCGTGCCGCCCGCGGCCATCTACGTCTCGTACAACGTGGGCATCATCGGCACGATGGTGGCCCTGCACGCCGTGTGGGGAGTGCGGGCCGCGGCCGCCGGGGTCGCCGTCGGCGGGCTGCTGATGGTCGTGGTCCAATTGCCCGCCTTCATCCGGAACGTGGGCTTCGGGCCGCCCCGGACCCGCTGCGCCCCGCGCAGCCAGCGCGACCGCGACCGGCCCACCCTCATCGCCTTCGGCGTCATCGCCCCGGTGATCTTCTTCGCCGTCTTCCGGCAGTCCCAGGTCCTCGTCGAGCGGTTCCTCGCCGCCTCGCTGCCGCCCGGCGCCATCTCGCACCTGAACTACGCCCAGAAAGTGGCGCAGATGCCGATGGTCCTCTCCCTGATGATCTGTACCGTCACCTTCCCCGTCGTCGCCCAGGCCATGGCCGGCGGCGAGCCGGAGAAGGCCAGGCGGCGCGTCGAGCAGGACCTCGCGCTCGCCTCCCTCGCCGTCCTCACCGGCACCGCCCTCGTCATCGGCTACGCACCCCAGATCATCCAAGTCCTCTTCGAACGCGGCGCGTTCACCCACCAGGACACCACCGCCACCGCATCCGTCATGCGGGTCTACGGCATCGGGCTCCTCGGCCACTGCCTCGTCGGGGCGCTGTCCCGGCCCTTCTTCTCGACCGCCCGGCCCACCTGGTTCCCGGCGCTCGCGATGGGTGCCGGACTCCTCGTCAACATCGTGGCCGGAGCCTTCGCCGTCGGCTGGTGGGGGACCTACGGCATCGCCGCCGCCAACGCCGCCGGCATCACCACCACCGCCGCGCTGCTGCTCACCGGCCTCGGCTCGCGGATCATCGCCATCCAGGTCCGCCGGGTGGCGATCAGCATCGGCCGGCTCTCGGTCGCCGCGGTCGCCGCCTGCGCCACCGGCTGGATCGCCGGGCCGATGGTCGCCGACCCGATGGTCAGCGCCGCCCTCGGCTGCCTGCTGGTCCCGGCCATGTTCGGGGCCACCGGCATGGCCATACGGGCCCTCGAGGTCACCGCCATGCCCGCCCAGATCGCCAAGCTCACCGCTTCGATCACCGCCCAGCTCACCCAGAGGTTCCGCAATGTCCGCTGACATCGACACGGCGCATTCCGCCGCGGTGGTACCCGCCCGCCGGACCGCATCGCCGTGGGTCCTGATGTACCACTCGGTCGCCGAGTTCACCGACCCCGCCGAGGACCCGTACGGCATCACCGTCACCCCGCACGTACTGGAGGCCCAGCTGCTGTGGCTGCGCTCCCGGGGACTGCGCGGGGTGTCCGTGGGCGAGCTGCTCCGGGCCCGCGCGGCCGGGCGCGGCGCCGGACTGGTCGGCCTGACCTTCGACGACGGCTACACCGACTTCCTCACCAACGCGCTGCCCCTGCTGCGCCGCCACGACTGCACCGCCACGCTGTTCGTCCTGCCCGGCCGGCTCGGCGTGGACAACGTGTGGGACCCGCTGGGCCCCCGCAAGTCCCTGCTCACCGCCGAGGGCATCCGCGAAGTCGCCGCCGCCGGGCAGGAGATCGGCTCGCACGGGCTGCTCCACCAGGACCTCACCACCACCCCCGACGACGTGCTCCAGCAGGAGCTCCGGGGCAGCCGCGACCTTCTGCGCGAGCTGACCGGACGGCTGCCCGAGGGGTTCTGCTACCCGTACGGGCACCTCGACGCCCGGGTCGTGGCCCAGGTGCGGGCCGCCGGGTACACGTACGCCTGCGCCATCGACCCCGGGCGGCTCGCGGGCCCCTGGGCCCTGCCGCGTACGCACATCAGCCAGGCGGACGGCGGGTCCCGGCTGCGCGTCAAGCGGCTGCGCCACCGGGTACGCGAGCTGCGGCGGGCGGTGACCCACCGGTGACGCTGAAGGCGCTGCACATCATCACGGGCCTGGGCGTCGGCGGCGCCGAGCAGCAACTGAGGCTGCTGCTGCGGCACATGCCGATGCGCTGCGACGTGCTGACGCTGACCAACCCGGGTCCGGTGGCCGAGGGGCTGCGGGCCGACGGGGTCCGGGTCGTGCACCTCGGGATGCGCGGGAACCGGGACCTCGGGGCGCTGCCGAAGCTGGTGACGTTCATCCGCCGCGGCCGCTACGACCTCGTGCACACGCACCTGTACCGGGCCTGCGTGTACGGGCGACTCGCGGCCCGGCTCGCCGGCGTCGGGGCGACCGTCGCCACCGAACACTCCCTCGGCGAGGGCGAGATCGAGGGCCGGCCCCTGTCGGGCGGGGTACGGGCGCTGTACCTGGCCAGCGAGCGGCTCGGCGCCGCGACGGTCGCCGTGTCGGACACGGTCGCCGCGCGGCTGGAGGGCTGGGGGGTGCCGGCCGCGCGGGTCCACGTCGTGCCGAACGGGATCGAGGCCGTCCGCTTCCGCTTCGACGAGGGCGTCCGCCGGGCCACGCGGGCCCGGACCGGGCTGTCGGACCGGGCGTTCGTGGTGGGCGGCGTCGGCCGACTGGTACCGGGCAAGCGGTTCGACGTACTCGTACGGGCGGTGGCCGCGCTCCCGGGGGCGCACCTGCTGCTCGCCGGGGACGGGCCGGAGCGGGCCGCGCTGCGCAGCCTGGCCGCCGAGCTGGGCGCCCAGAGCCGCATCCACCTGCTGGGGGAGCGGGACCCGCTCGGCGACAGCGCGGACGGGCGCACGCCGGGCATCCCCGCGCTGCTCGCGGCGATGGACGTCTTCGTCTCCCCGTCGCGGGAGGAGGCCTTCGGCCTCGCCGTGGTCGAGGCGCTGGCCGCCGGGCTGCCCGTGCTGCACGTGACCTGCCCGGCCATCGACGACCTTCCCGCCACCCAGGCTCCCGGCGCGCGCCGGATCGGTACCGGGACCGAGGAACTGGTCGCCGCCCTGCGCGGGCACATGGAGGCGGGGGCCCGTCGGCTTCCGCCGCCGCCCGTGGTCCGGCGCTACGACATCGCGCGCAGCGCGCAGCAGCTGCTGTCCGTCTACTCCGTCGCGCTGGCCGCGCCGGTGGATCCGGGCTCCGCCCGGGCTCCCTGGGGCTCCGCCCCGGACCCCGCGCCTCAAACTCCCCCAGCCACCGCTGGGAGGGGCCCCCAGGCGGGGCTGGATTCGCCCCGTACGGGATCCCACGAACCCCCTTCACTCAGGAAGTGAGCACCCTCATGGCCGACACCGCCGATCAGAAGAAGACCGCCCACCGCCGCCGGGGCCGGCTGCTGCCGCCCCCCGCTTGGTGGCCACTGCCCGCCTGCGCGCTGCTGGGGCTGGCCGCCGGCGGGGCGTACGGGGTGCTCAAGACGCCCGAGTACGCGGCCACCAGCTATGTCGTCGCCGTCCCGGACGACACCACCGAGCCGGCCACCGCCCTCGGCTTCGCCCAGGCCTACGCCCGCATCGCCACCAGCAGTTCCACCCTCGCGTACGCCCAGCCGCGCGCGGGCATCGGCGCCCGGCAGCTGCGTACCCAGGTGCGCGCCGAGACCTCCCCCGAGTCCCCGATGATCGCCATCACGGGCACCTCCAAGAGCCCCGCCGAGGCCGCCGACATCGCCAACGCCGTCGCCGACGCCCTCTCGCTCAGCAGCAACCAGGCCGCCAAGAACACCGGTGTCCAGCTGCTCCTGTTCAACCAGGCCGTGGCGCCCAGCGACCCCGCCTCGCCGTCCGCGCCCGTCAGCGGGGCCGTCGGGCTGTGCGCCGGCGGGCTCCTCGGCGGCCTGTGGCTCCTGGCCCGGCCCGGCCGGCGCAAGGAGGACGCGCCTGCGGAGGCCGCGGCGCCCGCCGTGGAGGAGTACGCCTCGCTGCCCGCGCAGAGCGAGCACACCGAGACCAAGGAGAAGGAGTCCGTTCGATGACGTCGGGCTCCGCCGGGGCCCTGTCGGTGACGCTGTGCCGCGACCCCCGGCAGTTCGCCGCGCTGGAGGAGCCGTGGAACAGGCTCGTCCGCGGCTGCCCCACCGCCACCCCCTTCCAGAGCCATGCCTGGCTGCACTCCTGGTGGCTCTCGTACGGGAAGGAAGGCCGGCTCCGGATCGTCCTCGTACGGCGCGGCGAGGAGCTGGTCGGCGTGGCCGCGCTGATGCTCGTGCACCGGCCGCTGCCGCTGCTCGTGCCGCTCGGCGGCGGCATCACCGACTACTTCGACGTGCTCGTGGCCGCGGAGTACGCCGACCAGGTCGTCCCGGCGCTGGCCCGCGGCCTGCACCGGGCCGCCCGGCGCGCCGTGGTGGACCTGCGCGAGGTACGGCCCGGGGCCGCCGCCGAGGCGGTGTACGGGCAGTGGCCCGGGGTGCGCAGGAAGCTGGCCGACTCCACTTGCATGGAGCTGCCCGCGATGCCGTTCGACGATCTGGTCAAGCGGATGCCGGCCTCCGGCGCGCAGCGGGTGCGGGCCAAGCTCCGCAAGACCGACGCGGCCGGGATCGAGGAGCACGAGGTCACCGAGCAGGAAGTGCCGCGTGCCGTACGGACGCTGCTGCGGCTGCACGAGAAGCAGTGGCGCGGCCGCGGGGTGACCCCCGAGCACCTCAAGCCGCGCTTCGCCGAGCACCTGACCCGGGCCACCCGGCGGATGGTGCGGGAGGGGGAGGGCAGGCTGGCCGAGTTCCGTCTCGACGGGAAGGTGGTGGCCGCCAACCTCACGCTGCTGTCGGGCTCGTTGAGCGGCGGCTACCTGTACGGGGCCGACCCGGACCTGCGCAACCGGAAGGTGGACGTGGCGACGCTGCTGCTGCGCTACGAGACGGCGCGGGCGCTGGAGGAGGGCCGCCCGGTGGTGAGCTTCCTGCGCGGCAACGAGCCGTACAAGAACCACTGGCGGCCCGAGACCGTCGTCAACCAGCGCCTGTTGATGTCCACGGCCGCGCTCGCGCCCCTGCTGCGGCTGCACGAGTCGCAGGTGGCGGGGCGCGGGCGGGTGGTGGACGTGCTGCGGGAGGCGCTGCCGGCGGCCCGGGACTGGCGGGCCCGGCTCAACGAACTCCGGGTCCGATGAGCGGACCGCCGTGCCGGGGCCGGGGCCGCAGCGGGGGCCGGGGGCTAGAAGGGCCAGAAGCCGGACCCCTTGCCCCAGCCGAGCTCTACGCAGACCGACTGCCTGCCGACCAGCTTGGAGAGCCATTCGCCGAAGTTGAGCGGCACGCACCACTGCGTGTTGTTGAGCGGCGGCTTCGGCGCGGGCGGCTCGGGCTGCGGCTCGGGCTGCGGCCGCGGCGCGACCGGGCCCGGCGTCACGGGCGCCGGGACCGGGGTCGGGACCTGCGGGGACGGCGCCTCGGGCTTCGGGACCACGGGCGGGGGCTCGGGCGCGGGGACGGACACCTCGGGCTCGGGCGCGGGCACCTCGGGCTCGGGCACGACCGGGCCGGGCACGAGCGGGCTGGGCACGGCCGGGCTGGGTACGAGCGGGCTGGGTACGAGCGGGCTGGGCACCGGGACCGGGGCCTCGGGGGCCGGGGCCACCGGCGACGGCAGGGGCAGCGGGACCTCGGGTGTGGGGACCGCCGGGGTCGGCACCACGGGCGTCGGGAGCTGGGGCATCGGGATGGCCGGCGTGGGGATCTGCGGTGTCGGCACCTCGGGCGTGGGGATCTGCGGCATGGGGATCTGCGGTGTCGGGATGACCGGCGTCGGGATCACCGGCGTGGGAATGACCGGCGTGGGAATGACCGGCGTCGGGATCACCGGGCCGGGCTTCTCGGGGGTCAGCGCGTCGCGGAAGGCCCTCGCGGACTCCGGGTTCTGCTTGCACTGCCACACGCCGTGCGGGCAGTAGTCGGTGATGGTGTGGTAGATCGGCCTGTGCTGTTCGATCCACTTCAGCATGCGCCGCACGTACTCCGGGTTGTCTCCCCGCCGGTACAGCCCCCACTCCGGGAACGAGATGCGCTTTCCGTGTGCTTTCGCGAAGTCGACGTGCTCCTGGAGCCCGTACGGCTGGCTGATCTGTTCGTCGAACGTCTGTCCGGGAGCCTGGTCGTACGAATCCATCCCGATGATGTCCACCACGTCGTCGCCGGGGTAGCACTTGCTCCAGCCGATGGCGTCCGCACCCCGGTTCGGGGCGAAATCGAACTTGAACTGCTGACCGGGCACGGAACGCATGGTGTTGACGACGCGCTTCCAGTACGCCTTCCAGTTCTCCGGGTCCGGCCCGCAGCGGTGGGTGTAGGTGGTGCCGTTCATCTCCCAGCCGAGCACGATCACCGTGTCCGGGACGCCCAGCGCCACCAGCCGCTCGGCGAGCCTCTTGAAGTGCTGGTCGTACTGGCCGCCGGCGCCCGCGCGGATCAGCTGGGCCACCTGGTAGTCGGGCACCCGGGACTCGTTGCGCTCCTGCATCGGCACGTTGAGGACGAACATCCGGTCGGCCTTCGCCCCGCGCCACTGCGCCCAGCTCTCCAGGAAGCCGACGTTGCCTTCGATGCCGGCCCACCGGTCACCGGGCAGATAGGTGTGCCCGACCCGGACCTCCTTGCCGCCCAGCCAGCGCGACAGGTACGGGATCCGGGCCACGCCCTGCGGCCCGTAGTGGAGATAGGCGCCCATGGCGATGTCGGAGTCGTCGGGCCGGCCCCGGTCGGGTGCCGCGAGCGCGGCCCCGGAGGCCAGCAGCCCGGCCGTGACCGTACCGATGCAGGTGCTGGCCAGTCGGCGGTTTGGTCTGGGCATGGCGTCTCCCGAGCTTTGCCGAATCGGTGTGCTTACCAGAGACGTTAGGCATCACATCCGACGAATGGCCTGTCCGGTGATCGCCGCATAGGCCATTCGCAGGTGCGCACACTCCCCGCTTGGTCCGACTAGGTGAAAGACACCGTTTCCATGCACGCGTATGCCAACCATGTGCCCGCTGTTCTGCTCAGACTCGATCGGAATCCGTTCCACCACGGAACCCTCGGCGCCGTCAGATCCCTTGGGCGCAAGGGCGTGGAGGTCCATGCCGTCGTCGAGGCCGGGGGAGGTCCCATGGGGCGTTCGCGCTATCTGCGTGCCGTGCATCCCGGACCCGACTGCGGTGCGGACGGGCTGGATCCCGAGGCGCCCGAGGCACTCCTCGAATGCCTGGTCGGCGTCTCCGAGCGGATCGGGCGGGAGGCGGTGCTCTTCGCCATGGACGATCTGAGCGCCATCGCCGTCGCCAGGATGGCGCCGATGCTCGCGGGCCGGTTCCGGATCCCCCATCAGCCGGACGGGCTGCCCGCGCGGGTCGCCGACAAGGCCGAGTTGTCACGGCTGTGCGCGCGGTGGGACATCCCGCACCCGGAGACCGTGATCCCGGCGGGCGGCGCCGAGGCGGCGGACGCCGCGTGGCGGCTCGGGCTGCCGGTGATCGCGAAGTGGAGCCGGCCGTGGCTGCTGCCGGCCGGCACGGACCTGCGCAGCACCACGCTCGTGCAGACCGCCGCCGAGGCGCGGCGACTGTACGAGCGCTCCGCCGAGGCGGGGAGCCGGCTGCTGCTCCAGCGGTTCCTGCCGGCCGGGCCGGACACCGACTGGTTCTTCCACGGGGCCTTCGCCCGCGGCGGGCGTCCGCTGCTGACCGGGTCGGGGCGCAAGGAGATGTCCTGGCCGGTGCGGACCGGCCTGACGGCGGTGGGGCGCTGGCTGCCGGACCCCGCGGTGGAGGAGGCCGGGCTGCGGATCGCCGAACGGCTGGGCTACCAGGGCATCTTGGACCTGGACTTCCGCCGGGACGAGCGGGGCTGCTTCCGGCTGGTGGACTTCAACCCGCGCCCGGGCGCGCAGTTCCGGCTGTTCACGGACGCGGCCGGGCTGGACGTGGTCCAGGCGATGTACCTGGATCTGACGGGCCAACGGGTCCCGGAGCCGTCCGGGGGTCCGGGCCGGGTGTTCGTGGCGGAGAACTACGCCCTGCTGGCCGCGGTACGGGGCCGGTCGCTCCCGCGGCGGCGCGAGCCCGCGGCGGCGCCGGAGCGCGGGCGGGTGGAGGCGGCCTGGTTCGCCGCCGACGACCTGCTGCCGTTCGCGGCGATGCTCGCCGCCTTCCTGGGCCGGGGCGCGGGCAAGGGCGTACGGGCGCTGCGCGGCGTACCGGAGCACGGGCGGCGGACCGCGCGGGCGGTGGTGCGCGCCCCGCGCCAGCGCGGCCGGGACCTGCCGGCGGCGTCGGGCGGGCCGGCGCCGGGCGGGCCGGTCTCCCGTAGCGCGCCGCCGGAGGCGTCGGCGGAGCCGGACGAGCTGGTGACCCGGTGACCCGGTGACCCGGTGAGTGGTGACCTCGTGAACGTGAAACTGGAAGGACGGCCGTGACGCGGATGCACGATCTCGTGGTGGTCGGCGCGGGCCCGTACGGGCTGTCGATCGCCGCGCACGCGGCGGGCGCGGGACTCGACGTACGGGTGCTCGGACGGCCCATGGCGTCCTGGCGGGACCACATGCCCGACGGCATGTACCTGAAGTCGGAGCCGTGGTCCTCCAACCTGTCCGCGCCGGGCGGCCGCCACAGCCTGGCCGACTACTGCGCCACCCGCGGGATCCCGGCGGAACACGGCACTCCGCTGCCGATCGCCACGTTCAGTGAGTACGGGCTCTGGTTCGCCCGGAACGCCGGGCCCGAAGTGGAGGAGGTCACCGTCACCGAGGTCACCCCGCACGGCGAGGGCTTCCGGGTCCATACCACCGAGGGGCCGCCGCTGCTCGCCCGCACCGTCGCCCTGGCGGTCGGGGTCATGCCCTTCGTCAACCACCCCGAGGCCCTGCGGGACCTGCCGCCCACGCACTACTCGCACAGCAGCGACCACCGAGACCTGACCCGGTTCGCAGGCCGGGAGGTCGCCGTGCTCGGAGCCGGGCAGGCGGCCCTGGAGACCGCCGCCCTGCTCGCCGAGAGCGGCGCCCGGCCCTGCCTGGTCGCCCGGCGCTCCCGGCTGAACTGGAACACCGTCCCCCAGCCGCTGCTGCGGCCCCCGCTGCGCGCCCTGCGCGACCCGCACAGCGGCCTGGGCACCGGCTGGCGCAGCTGGGCCTGGTCGGAGCTGCCGTGGGCGGTGCGCCACCTGCCCGCCCCGACCCGGGAGCGGATCGCGGCGACCGCGCTGGGCCCGGCCGGCGCATGGTGGCTGCGGGAGCGCTTCGAGCGGCGGGTGCCCGTCCTGCTCGGGCACCGGCTGCACCGGGCGGTCGCGGTGGGCGAGCGGACCCGGCTGGGGCTGACCACGGCGGCCGGGGAGTCCGTGGTCCTGGACACCGCGCACGTGATCGCGGCGACCGGCTTCACCCCGGACCTGGCCCGGCTGGGGCTGCTCGACGCGGGGCTGCGGGACGCCCTGGCCACGGTGGGGGAGGGCGGGACGCCGGAGCTGAGCCCCGGCTTCGAGTCCTCCTGGCCGGGGCTGTTCTTCGCGGGGCTGCTGACCGCTCCCTCATTCGGCCCTTCCATGCGATTCGTGCACGGTGCGGGCTTCACGGCGGGGAGACTGGTGAAAGGAGTCCGAAAGCGCCTCGGCGCCCGGGGTCCGCTGCCGGGCTCGACCGGTGGGGCGCGGCCGGACCGGACCACTGCCGGCAATCCGAGCACGTATCTGCGGTGAGAGGGGTCCGCGATGAGCGCGGAGCGAGCACAGGGGCGTGGCTGGGTACGCATTCCCGCCAGCCGCGGGGAACAGCCGGCCGGGGCCGCCACGGCAGGCACCGCCACGGCGGGGCCCTCGCCGTACGAGTCGTACAGACCGTACGAGCCGTACGAGCCGTACGAGCCGTACGAGCCGTACGAGCCGTACGAGTCGTACCGGCCGTACGAGGCGCCCGCGTACCCCCCGCATGCCCCGTACCCCCCGTACGCGAGCTCCTCGTACGGGGACCAGACCATGATCTACATGTCCCTGGTCAAGCGCTGGCAGGAGGCCGGACGCACCCTTCCGGGGCATCCTGACGAGGAGTGGGAGCGGCTCATCTCCCAGCCGTGCTGGCCCGGCCGTTAGGTGGTGTGACCTTTGGCAGCGAAGGACCGCCCGAACCCGGCGGATCGCCCGGAGCCCGTGACCGGGCCCGGGGAGCGGCTCGCGCTGAACGGCATGGGCAGCTTCGAGTGGGACCTCGACGCGGGGACGCTGGCGCTGGACGAGGCCGGGATGGCCGTCTTCGACCTGGGACCGGGCGAGTTCGACGGGACCCCGGAGGGTCTCGGGCTGCGGATCCCGGCCGAGGACGGCCTGCGGCTCGCGGACACCGTGATCGCCGTCCTGGAGGCCGGAGAGGAGGTGTACGGCGCGTACTTCACGGTGCAGCGGCGCGAGGGCCGCGACCAGTGGACGCACACCCAGGGCAGGGTGATCCGGCACCCGGACGGCCGGCCGCAGCGGATCCTCGGGATCGTCCGGGACGCGACCGCCGAACTGGAGCACGCCACGTTCCTGCGGAAGCTGGAGGCGGCGCGGGCCCAGCAGACGTCCATCGTGCAGCGGACGACGGAGGCCCTGTCGCGGGCGGTGACCGTGGACGACGTCACGGCCACGCTGACCGGCGCGGGCGCGCTGGAGCGGCTGGGGGCGGAGGGACTGGCGCTGGGACTGGTCGAGAACGGCGCCATCAAGATCATCGCGCTGAGCGGGGAGTCGCTGGAGATCCTCAGCGAGCGCAAGTTCACCCGGCTCGACGGCTCGCTCCCGCTGTCGCAGGCCGTGATCACCCGGCAGGCACGCTTCGTCACCTCGCTCACGGAGCTGGCGGAAGAGTTCCCCCTGCTCTCCGACTACCTGAGCCGGATCCGCTACGACGCGGCCGCCTACCTGCCGCTGATCGCCCAGGCCAAGGCGATCGGCGGGCTGGTGCTCTTCTACCGCCGGCGCAGCGGGTTCAGCCCGGAGGAGAAGAACCTCTGCCTGGGCCTGGCCGGCATCGTCGCCCAGTCGCTCCAGCGGGCGCTCCTGTTCGACCAGGAGCGGGAATTCGCGACGGGCCTGCAGGCGGCGATGCTGCCGCGCCGGATCCCGGAGATCACCGGCGGGGAGATCGCGGTCCGCTACCACTCCGCGTGGAGCGGACGGGAGGTCGGCGGGGACTGGTACGACGTGATCTCCCTGCCCCGCGACCGGGTCGGCATCGTGGTGGGCGACGTACAGGGCCACGACACGCACGCGGCGGCCATCATGGGCCAGCTCCGGATCGCCCTGCGGGCGTACGCGGGCGAGGGCCACCCGCCGTCCACGGTGCTGGCGCGGGCCTCGCGCTTCCTCGCCGAACTGGACACCGAGCGCTTCGCCACCTGCATGTACGCGCAGGTGGACCTGGAGACCGGAGGCGTACGGGCCGTCCGCGCGGGCCATCTCGGCCCGCTGATCCGGCACACGGACGGGCGCACCGGCTGGCCCAACGTGCGCGGCGGCCTGCCGCTGGGGCTGGCCTCGGTCTTCGAGCAGGAGGAGTTCCCCGAGACCCGGCTCGACCTGGTCCCCGGGGAGACGCTCGTGCTGTGCACGGACGGACTCGTGGAGGAGCCCGGCACCAACATCACCCAGGGCATGGAGGCCCTGGCCCACGCGGTCCGCAGCGGCCCCCAGGAGGCCGGCGCGCTCGCCGACCACCTCTCGGACCGGCTCTGGGAACGCTGGGGCTCCGGCGACGACGTGGCGCTGCTGGTGCTGCGCCGGGCTCCCGACCCGGGCACCCACCGGGCCCCGCGCATCCACCAGTACATCCACCAGGCGGACCCCGAGGGGCTGTCCGAGGCCCGCTTCGCCCTGCGGCAGGCGCTGCGGGACTGGGGCATGCCGGAGCTCGCCGACGACGTCGAGCTGGCGGCGGGGGAACTACTGGTCAACGCCCTGCTGCACACCGACGGCGGGGCGGTGCTGACCATGGAGGTGCTGCCCGAGCCGGTCCGGCGGATCCGGCTGTGGGTCAAGGACCGCTCCAGCGTGTGGCCGCGCCGGCGCACCCCCGGGGAGTCGGCGACGACGGGGCGCGGGCTGCTGCTGGTGGACGCGCTGGCCACGCACTGGGGGGTCGAGTCCCGCGGCGACGGCAAGGCGGTGTGGTGCGAGTTCGACGCCGCGGGCAGCGCGGCCCGCAGCGCCGGGTGACGGGCCGCTCACGCCGAGTTGTGGGGCGGGGGGAGTGGAGTGATGATGCGGCCATGGAACGGATCGTGCTGTGCGCAGGCTGAGCAAGAGTGCCGCGACGGGCGTCCTGGCCCTGCTCCTGCTGGCCGCCGGGGTGCCGAAGGTCGTGGACTGGACGACGGGACGTCCGCACGCGGACCCCGGCTGCCAGTCGGTGGCGTTCATGTCGATGACCGACGTCGCGCCCGACTGCCGCTGACGGCGGGCCGGTCCGGCCGGTCCGGGCGGGCCGGGCGGTCCGATCGGGCGGGGCGGTCCGGGCCCCGAGTGCCCGGGGCCCGGCAGCGCTCAGTTCTCCGCGTGGACCTCGACGTCCCGCGTGTCCTGGGCGAGGGTGGTGACCGACTTCGGCATCAGGCCCGAGAGGCGGATCTCCTGGAGCTCCCCCGTGACCGTCGCGCGGCCCGGGTGCACGCTGCCCGAGGCGAAGCCCGGCGCGTGCGCCACCCACCTGCGCTCCGTGCCGTCGCAGACGACCTGCTCCCCGCCGATGCTGAGCCGGCTGCCGTCCTGTTCGACGGTCGCCTTGATCTGCATCGCCCCCGTGGGTGAAGCGCCCTCGCAGTGGTAGCTGCCTGAAAGGGTGACGGCGCCGTCCTCGGCGATGTGCGCCTCGGGATGCACGGAAATGCCTTGGTTGAAAACGGTGGCGCCGGCCGGAGCGGTGAATACCGTGGTGGCGGCCAGTGCGGACAGGGCTGCCAGTGCCATTCGGCGGGGGGACAGGTGCATTTTTCCTCCGGGTGATCGCGGGGGCGGCGGGATTCCGCCGGAACGCATTGTGCTGGCAATCGGCGGGCAACTCGCTGCGCACGCTCGTGTCGGTGTGTGCAATTGCCCGCTCGGGCGCGTGAGACTGGCCGAAATACATCCCCGGAGGGATCCCGCATGCGTCAGTCCGCTTCCGTCATCGCCGCCGCTCTCGTCCCGCTCCTCCTGCTCGGTGCCACGGCCTGCCAGAGCGCTCCCGAGGGAGCCGCGCTCGCCCCGGCCGCGGCGCCCGCCGTCCCGGTGGACGACGGGGCGCCGGGCGGCGAGGACGCTCCCGTGCGGGCAGCCGCCGAAGCCGCCCGTGTGGGCGAGTCCGTACGGGTGGACGGGGCGCAGGTGGGCCGCCACCTCCAGGCGGTGCTCCACGCGTACGTGGACCCCGCCGTCAGCGTCGAGAAGAACTTCGCCCCGGCCGCCGGCAAGCGCTGGGTGGCCGCCTCGATGTCGTTCGTCAACGTCGGCGGGACCTCGTACGGGGCGCTCGGACGCATGTGGGCGCTCGACGGCGCGGGGCAGCGCCATCCGGTGGTGCCGACCGGTGCACTGACCACGGGCAAACCGCTCGTCTTCGATTCCCTCGAGGTCGGTGAGCGGGCCGAGGGGTGGGTCGTGTTCGAAATTCCGGAAAACGCGCGCATTGTGCGGCTCCAGTACCAGGACGCGAACATGCAAGCGAATTCCGGAGGTGGATTCTGGGCGGTCTAGCCCGGCCGGGTGAAACGCCGTGAAAGCTCCGGGGGAGAGACCACTAGGGTGCGCGCATGACTTCAACCAAAGCCGAAATCGACCGGTCCAAGCTCGGCACCCTTTCCGTGCTCGCCTGGATCGGCGACCCCGATGAGGCTCACGACATCCCGTACCTCCTCGCCTACACCCTCGGTGACGGCCCCGACGGTCCGCAGGCCGCCGAGGAGGCTGCCCGCGGGCTGCTGGAGGAGCTCGGCCTGCCCATCGGTGACGTGGTCATGGACGGCGTGCGCAACCCGGCCGGCTTCCCGGTGCAGATCCTCCTGGAGGGCAATCAGATCGCGCTGACCATGCCGGGTCTGAACGCGAAGTGCATCGCGCCGCCGGAGTGGGTCACCGCGGCGAACGACAGCGGGCAGGCCTACTTCCTCTTCGCCACGCGCGCCTGGCCCGAGGCGGTCCCCGGCCAGCCGGTCTCCGCGGAGACCCTGCAGGCCTTCGCGGGTGACGAGGAAGTGCTCACCGGGAGCGCCCACGCCGTCCTCGCGGTGCGGCGCCTGCAGAAGTAGCGCCCGCGGAGGGGAAACCATTCGCTCCGGCCGCCGGGCTTCCAGCCCGCCCGGTGGCCGGTTCTTTCGTACGCGGCTGCGCGGGTGCGCAGCCGCGGGACTACGGGGCTACGGGCGCTCGAAGGCGAACTTGAGCGAGCGGACGCGGTTGTCGAAGTTTGACCCCGCCAGATCCGGCAGGCCCGCCGCGCGCAGGCCCACCGGCCGGGTCAGCAGCTCGCGGAAGAGGGCCTTCATCTCCACCCGGGCCAGGTGCGCGCCCAGGCAGAAGTGCGGACCGCCGCCGCCGAAGCCCAGGTGGGGGTTGGGTGAGCGGGTGATGTCGAAGGCGTCGGGGTCGGGGAAGACCGCCTCGTCACGGTTGGCGGAGGCGTAGTACAGCACCACCTTGTCGCCGGGCCGCAAGAGGTGTCCGCTCAGGGTGTGTTCGGCGGTCAGCGTGCGGCGGAACTGGATGATCGGCGTCGAGTGCCGGATCATCTCGTCGACGGCGCCCTCGCCGTACTTCTCGAAGTCCGAGAGCAGCAGGTCCCGTTGCTCGGGGAAGTCGGTCAGCAGGGTCAGCCCGTGCGTGATGGCGTTGCGGGTGGTCTCCACGCCCGCGACCATCAACAGGGAGAAGAAGGCGCCAAGTTGGCGGGCGCCGAGCGCCTGCCCGTCGACGTTCGCGCAGACCAGCGCCGAGATCAGGTCGTCGGTGGGGTTCTTGCGCCGCTCCCGGCCGATGCCCGCGACCATCCGCTGCATCCGGGCCAGGGCGCGCAGCCCGCGCCCCGGCATCCGCAGCCGGGAGGCCAGGCCGCGCTCCACGCCGATGTTCTCGGAGGCGTGGTTGACGCGGTCGGCGATCTCGGCGCGGTAGCGCTCCGGGATGCCCATCATGTTGCAGATGACCTCCAGCGGCAGCCGGGAGGCCACCGCCGAGACGAACTCGTCGGGCCGCTCGGCCAGTACGTCGTCCACGATCCGGGCCGCCACCGTGTGGATGTCCTGCTCGGCGGCCGCCAGCAGCCGGGGCGTGAAGGCCCGCTGCACGATCTTGCGCAGCTGGGCGTGGTCCGCGCCGTCGAGGTTGACCATGGAGTCCCCGAACAGCGCCCGCACCCACCGGGCCGGCTCGGGGGTGGTCACCCCGGGCGCGCTGGCGAACACCTTGGGCAGCCGGCTCGCCTCCTGCACGTCCGCGTGCCGTACGAGGGCCCAGTGGCCCCGGCCGCGCCCCTCGGGTACGTACACCGGGGCGTCCAGTGCCCGCAGCCGTGCGAAGACCGCCAGGCGGTGGGCCGGGGGAGCCTGCCAGAAGCCCGGGTCGGCCAGTTCCGCGCCGCTGCTGTCGTGTCTCTGTGCCGGAACCGTCATGTCTGTGCCTCTTCCTGTCGGGCGCCGTGCCGCTGTGGTGCAGAACGGTGTCGGGGGCACGGGGGTGACGGGTCCGGCGCGTCGGGCTGGGTCAGGCGGCGTGAGCGGATGCCGCGGTGCCGCGTACCGACAGGGTCAGGCCGACCGCGACCGTCGCCGCCGCGATCAGGCCCGCGTACAGGACGGCGTACGTGCCCGCCCAGGTGCAGACGAGCACCGCGAGGGCGGAGAGCGGCAGGGTCAGCTGCTGGGCGGGGCCCCGCTTGAAGTGGCGGGAGTGCAGGAGCCAGACCATCAGCAGGAAGAGAGCGGCCGGGACGGTGACGGCGGCGTTCGCGGCGACCTGCGAGATGTGGGCCTTGCCGACCGCGTGCTCGACCGCGACCTCGATGCCCGCGCCGATCGCCGCGCCCGACGCGAAGATCAGCAGGTGCCCGTAACCCCACGGGATCGCCTCCCGGTTGGAGGTCAGCCGCTCGTGCATCGGCACCGCGAAGTAGATCCACCAGGCGGCGAAGACGATCAGCAGCCCGCCCGCGGCGATGGGCAGCAGCTCGCCCAGGGCCTCGTGCTCGTCGATCGCCGACTGCACGGCCACCGTGCTCGCGGCGATCGTCTCGCCCAGCACGATGATGGTGAACAGCCCGTACCGCTCCACGATGTGGTGGGCGTGCCACGGCGTCTGGTGGCCGCGCTCGGCCAGCACCGGCACCATCAGCTCCGCGGCGCCCACGACCAGGAACAGCCAGCGCTTGGCGTCGTCCGGCGCGAACAGCAGCGCCACCCAGCCGGCCTGGCAGACGACCAGTCCGGCCGCGTACTTCAGTGCCGCCGTGCGGGCCTCGCCGCTCTCGCCCGCGGCGGCCCGCAGCCACTGGGCGGTGAGGGCCACGCGCATGATCAGGTAGCCGATGACGGCCACCGCCCAGTCGTTCTGGTCGAAGGCCTGGCTCACGCCCGCCGCGTAGACGAGCACGCCGGCGATCTGGACGAGCGTCGCGATCCGGTACGGCACGTCGTCGCAGTCGTAGGCGGAGGCGAACCACGTGAAGTTCATCCACGCCCACCACACGCCGAAGAAGACGAAGAAGTAGCCGATCACGCCGGTGCCGGGATGGCCCTCGGCCAGCGCGTGCACCAGCCGGGCACCGGCCTGGGCGATGGCGACGACGAAGCAGAGGTCGAAGAACAGCTCCAGCGGTGTGGCCGCCCTGTGGTCCTCGTCAGGGCTGCGGGCGGTCATGGGGAGGTAGGCCATGGCGCACAGCAGACCAGACGGCCGCCGCTTCGGCAGGCGAGGCGCGCGGCCCTCGGCGCCCGCGTGCCCCGGGCGGACTTTCCCCGGGCGGGCTCTCCCCCCGGTGGACTTTCCCCTGGCCGCCGCCGGGCGGGTGAGACGGCCCGGGGCGGACAGGCGCGAGGCGACCAACGCACCGTGGGCGACAAAACAAGGTCCCGTCGCCCACGGTGCGTTGGCCTCCGCCGCGGGCCGAGTGCGCGGCGGAATCCAGAAGGCCGACGCGACCGGGATCGACGGCTGCCTGGGCAACCGGGGCGTTTCGGTGGTCCAGCTGCTCACCCCGATCCTGATCACGTCGTCGGTCCTGGCGATCGGCGCGGGTCAGAAGAAGGCGGACGGCTCCGAGGTCTGCCTGCAGAACGCCGCCTTCGTCTGGGTGCCCGCCCTGATCGTCCTCGCCGCCGTCGCCTGGTCCTGCCGGAACGGCCTGAAGGCCGCCGCCACCCCCTTCACGCACCGGACTGGGCAACGGCTCGGCCTTCCCGAGGCGCAGGCCGCCGCGCTGAAGCAGTCGGAGATGGAGGCGGGCGCCGTCACCGGCTTCTCCTCGGCCATCGCCGCCTACGGCTTCTTCTTCATCCCCGCGACGTCCGCGGCGATGGCGGTCACCAGCGCGCTGTGGATGTTCACCGGCTCCTACGCCACCTGCCTGGCGGTGTGCTGGTGGTTCTACGCCCGCCAGGGCGCGGAGGCTCCCAGCTGAGCGGGGGCGGGGGCGGCCGTACCCTGGAGGCATGAGCACCGCCCCCGCCCGCGACCCGCAGGACCCGAAGCCCGAGGGCCCGATCGAGCCGCGGCCCGCCGCGAAGCCCGGGCCGAAGCCCCGGATCGACTTCGACGACCCGCTGGACCAGCAGTCCTCCGACGACACCGACCGCGGCTGGGGCGAACGGCCGTCCGCCGGAGGGAGCGCGGCCGACCTGGCCCGGTTCCTCGACGAGAAGCCGCCGCACCACATCTGACCGTGACCGGCCGGGCCGGCCGGGCCGGCCGGGCCGGCCTGGGCGGCGGGCCCCGCCGGTCCCGTCGGCCTCGCCGGTCCCGCTAGAACGCGTCGTGCGAACCCGGAGGGCGGCCGTTACCGCCGCCCGCGGCGCGCTGCGCGACCAGGGTGTCCCGGATCTCCTTGAGGACCTCCAGCTCGGTGATCTCCATGGTCTCCTTGACGCCCTCCTTCGCCTTGCGGCGTGCCTCCACCTTGGCGAGGTACTTCGCCATCGGCAGGACCATCAGGAAGTACACGACCGCCGCGGTGACCAGGAAGGTGAGCGTGGCGTTGAGGACCGAGCCCCACAGGATGTTGACGCCGGTCGGCTCCCCCTTGGCGTCGATGCCGCAGGGGTCCTTCAGGCACGAGGAGTAGACGTCCAGGTTCTTCGTCCCCACGGCGCCGACCAGCGGGCCGATGATCCCCTTCACCACAGAGTTCACGATGTTCGTGAACGCGGCGCCGATGACGACGGCCACCGCCAGATCGACCACATTGCCGCGCATCAGGAAGGCTTTGAAGCCCGCCAGGACGCTCTCCTTCTTCTTCTCGCTCACCACTGAGCCCTTCTTCACATGTGCCGAACACGGAGCCAACGGTTCCGAAAACTACGGCAGTCCGGGCCCGGCGTGTCCAATCGGCCCCCATTTTGCGTCGACTTGACCGCGCATCCGCCCGATTCGTCACGAACGGCACGGCGCGCGTCAACACAGCGTCACCGCCAGTCGCGCCACGGCGCCCGCCCCCACGAGATCCCGCGCGACGTCCCGGGGCACGGACAGGACCACCAGCGCCCCACCGTCCCCGACACCCAGGTCGGGATCCGGCACCTCGGCAACCCGGGCCCCGGCGGCCACCACCCGCGGCGGCCCGGTGCGCTCGGCCGCGACCACGTCCACCCGGTCCCCGGGGTGCAGCAGCCGCACCGTCGCCGCGTCCGCGATGCGCACGGGCGCCGACACCGTCCGCACCACCGCGGGAGGGGGCTTCACCTCCGGCGGCGGGGCGCCCCGGGAGGCCTGCGCCTCGGTGCCGCCCACCGCCAACGCGGCCGCCACGACGGCCAGTCCGGCCGCGGCGCTGCGCCGCCGCCGACGCAGGGCCCTGCGCAGCCGGTACCCGCCGCGCCCCACGCGGAGCGGGGGGAAGAGCGGCACGGTGCGCGCGGGGGGACACGTACCGGAAGGGGTGTGGGTGTGGGTGACGTGCGGGACGCGGGACGTTGCGGACATGGCGACCACCACCAAGCTGAGTGCGTTGCGGCGTCCGGCCCCGGCGGCCGGACACCCCTCACGATCCGCCGACCCGCCCGATCCCGCTCGCGCCTGTGGACGATCCCCAGCCTGTGGGCAACGCCGTCACCCACACGAGTTATCCGGCGGCCCCGAAGCGCGCCAGGGCGGCCACCGGATCCGCGGCCCGCGTCACCGACCGCCCGACCACCACGTACGAGGCCCCGCCGGCGAAAGCGGCCTCCGCGGTGCCGCTCCGGGAGTGCCCGCCATCCGCCCCGCCCGACAGCGCCGGCCCGCCCGACAGTGCCGCCCCGCCCGACAGCGCCGCTCCGCCCGACAGCGTCACCCCGGGCGTCACGATCAGCGGCCGCGGCCCCAACTCGGCCCGTAGCGGCCCGGCCTCCCGCGGCGAGGCGATCACCCCGGCGCACCCGGCGCCGGCCGCGAGCCGCGCGAGGCGCAGCACCTGTTCGTCGGGGGTGCCGCCGATCCCGACGTCGGCGAGGTCGCTCCCGGTCATGCTCGTGACCACCGTCAGCGCGAGCACCCGTAGCCGCGGGAACTCCCGCGCCGCCTCCACGGCCGCCGCCATGATGCCCGTACCGCCCATGGCGTGGACGGTCACCATGGACGCGCCGAGGCCGCCGGCGGCGCGGACGGCGCCCGCCACGGAGTTCGGGATCTCGAAGAGCTTCAGGTCGAGGAAGACCTCGTGGCCCTGCGCGACCAGCTCCCGCACCAGGCCCGGCCCGGCGGCCGTGAGCAGTTCCAGCCCCACCTTGTAGAAGCCGCACGCGCCGCCGAGCCGCGCGACGAGCTCCAGCGCGTCCCGGCGGTTGTCGAAGTCGAGGGCCACGATGACCCGGCTCTGTCCGTCCACGAGCGGTTCTACGGCAGCTCGATGCCCAGGTCCCAGCCGTCGTGCGCGTGCGTGCACAGGCAGGCGCGGGTTTCCGTCGCCGGGAGGGCCGCCACCGCGTCGAAGAGCACCTCGCGCAGTCGGCCGACGTTCTCGCCGAACACCTTCAGCACCTCGGTGTGGGAGACGCCCTCGCCTGTCTCGGCGCCCGCGTCCAGGTCCGTGACCAGCGCCATCGAGGTGTAGCAGAGCCCCAGCTCACGGGCGAGCACCGCCTCCGGGTGGCCCGTCATGCCGACCACCGACCAGCCGGCCGCCGCGTGCCAGCGCGACTCGGCGCGCGTCGAGAACCGCGGCCCCTCGATGACGACCATCGTGCCGCCGTCCACGGGCTCCCAGTCCCGCCCCCGGGCCGCCGCCAGCGCGACCGAGCGCCCCACCGGGCAGTACGGGTCCGCGAAGGTGGTGTGCACGACGTTCGGCACGGATCCTCCCGGCAGCGGCTCCCCGTCGAAGAACGTCTGGGCGCGGGACTTCGTACGGTCGACCAGCTGGTCGGGGACGAGCAGCGTGCCCGGACCGTACTCGGCGCGCAGGCCGCCGACCGCGCACGGGCCGAGGACCTGGCGGACGCCGACCGAGCGCAGGGCCCACAGGTTGGCCCGATAGTTGATCTTGTGCGGGGGCACGGTGTGGCTGCGCCCGTGCCGCGGCAGGAACGCCACGGACCGGCCCGCCAGATCACCTATGTACAGGGAGTCGCTCGGGGGTCCGTACGGGGTCTCCACCTGGACCTCGGAGACGTCCTCGAGGAAGGAGTAGAAGCCCGAGCCGCCGATGACACCGATCTCTGCGTTCGCCATGGATCCCACCCTAACGGGGCATGCGCGAGGCCCCACTGCCCGGAAGGGCGGTGGGGCCTCGCGAAAGACTGTCGGGCGGGTCAGGCAGCCGAGGTGGAGCTGCTGCTCGTGCTCGTGCTCGAAGAGGCCGAGGACGAAGACGTCGACGAAGAGGACGCGGCGGGGGTCGACGTCGTGGACGCCGGCTTCGAGGCAGGGGTGCTGCTCGACGAAGCGCCACGGCTGTCGTTCCGGTAGAAACCGGAGCCCTTGAAGACGATGCCGACCGCGGAGAACACCTTCTTCAGGCGTCCGTCGCAGTTCGGGCACACGGTCAGTGCGTCATCGGTGAACTTCTGCACGGCCTCAAGGCCCTCACCGCACTCGGTGCACTGGTACTGGTAGGTCGGCACGAATTTCCTCCTGGCACTCTGACTCAATGAGTGCTAACGACGCTCCATGGTGACGTATTCCGGCGGATCAGTCCACCGTCACCGGCACGCGGTGACCCATCCCACGCTCGTTCACCCGGTTCCGGGCGGCCGGCGCGGTCTCCGACGGGGCGGAAGCCGGGGCCGCCGACGCGGACGCGTTCACGATCCGGGTCGGGGCGTTCGGCGCCAGCTTCGCGCGCAGGGCCAGCAGGGTGACCAGCGCGACCGCGGTGGCCACCAGGGGCACCAGGAAGCCGTACGAGGAACCGTGCGCGTCCGTGAGCCGCCCGGCCACGGTCACCGCGGCGGCCTGCCCGAAGGCGACCGCTCCGGTGAGCCAGGTGAAGGCCTCGGTGCGCGAGGCGGCCGGGATCAGCTGCTCGATCATGGTGTAGCCGGTGATGAGCGCCGGGGCGATGAACAGGCCGACGACCAGGCCGAGCGCGCCCAGCAGGATCATCGAGTTCGCGGCCCACAGGACCGAGGCGGCGGCGGTGAGGCCGATGTAGCCGAGGATCAGGCGGCGGCGCGGGCCGATCTTCCAGGCGACGGCGCCCATGGCGATGCCGGCGACCATGTTGCCGGCCGCGAAGACGCCGTAGAGCAGGCCGTTGGCGCCCGGGTTGCCGATCTCCTCGGAGAAGGCGGCGAGCGAGACCTGCATGCCGCCGAAGACGGCGCCGATGCCGATGAAGGCGACGATCAGGACGCGCAGGCCCGGGAAGGACAGGGCGGAGGCGTGCTTCTCGCCGTCGGCGGCGCGGGGCGCCGCCTTCGGCTCGGTGGAGCGCTGGGCCGCGAAGAACAGGCCGCCGAGCAGCGTCAGCGCCGCCTCGGTGGCCAGGCCGGCCGCCGGGTGGATGCCGGTGCACAGCGCGGTGGCGAGCACCGGGCCGACGACGAAGGTGAACTCGTCGGTGACGGACTCGAACGCGGCCGCGGTCGGCAGCAGCGGGGAGCCTTCGAGCTTGGCCGCCCAGCGGGCCCGGACCATGGGTCCGACCTGCGGGACGGAGGCGCCGGCCGGGACGGCGGCCAGCGCGAGCGCCCACAGCGGGGCGCCGATGAGGGCCAGCGCGGTCAGCAGGCTGACGGCGGCGGTGTGGCTGAGCACGACGGGGACCAGGACGGCGCTCTGGCCGCGGCGGTCGGTGAGCTTGCCCATGACCGGGGCGAAGAGGGCCATGGAGACGCCGGTGACGGCGGCGACGATGCCGGCGTCGCCGTAGGAGCCGGTGGCGTGCTGGACGAGCAGCAGGATGCTGATGGTCAGCATGCCGAAGGGCAGTCGCGCTGCGAAGCCGGGGAGAACGAAGCCGAGGGCGGCGGGAGTGCGCAGAAGCTGTCCGTAGCCGGGGCGGGCGGACGTGTCGGTCGTGACCGCGGATGTCACGGCCTTGCCTTTCCGCTGCCTGGTAGAACTCCCCGTCTGCGGACGGTGCATCACCTTGTGAGCGATCGCACCCGTACATGTGGGAGCCCCGAGAGCTGTCCTCTTGCGCAGAACCGAGTGATACCTGGGCGCCCACTGCGGGAGGGTGCCACGGCCGCTTTGCGGTCGCGCCAGCTCTGCGTCAGGCAGAGTTGGTTCGATGTGGTGTGCCTTTATCGTACAGGCAGGCCTCGTCTTACGCCCTGTGATTCCCGTGACAAGGTGTGTCTTCACCTGCGATTAACTGGAATTTCGCATTCCGTCCCCGGTCAAACGCGAGTGAACCCAGGCAGGACCCATCGAATTCGGCCGAATTAGAACGCCGCTCTAAGGCCGGCTACCGCTGCCCCGGCTCCTCGCCCGTCCCCAGCCAGCCGGCCAGCTTGCCGCCCCGGGCCACCGCCCGCAGCCGCGCCTCCGCCGCGTCCCGCACCGGATCCGTGGCCACCACCAGCAGCTCGTCCCCGCGCCGCAGCACCGTCTGCGGCAGCGGCACGAAGCTCTTCGCGTCCCGGACCACCAGCGTCACGGAAGCCCCCGGCGGCAGCCGCAGCTCGCTCACCTCGACGCCGTGCATCCGCGAGGCAGCCGGGATCGCGAAGGACAGCAGGTGTCCGCGCAGCTTCTCCAGCGGGGCCGACTCGATCCCCAGGTCCGAGGCGCCCTCGTCGCTGCCGCCGAGCTTCAGCTTGCGCGCCAGCCACGGCAGCGTCGGGCCCTGCACCAGGGTGTAGACGACGACCAGCACGAAGACGATGTTGAAGACCCGCTCGCTGCCCTCGATCCCGGACACCATCGGGATGGTCGCCAGGATGATGGGCACGGCTCCGCGCAGGCCCGCCCACGACATCAGGGCCTGCTCCTGCCAGGGCAGCCGGAACGGCAGCAGGGAGAGGAAGACCTCCAGTGGCCGCGCCACCATCGTGAGCACCAGTCCGATGATCACGGCGGGCCAGAAGTCGCCCGCCAGCTCGTGCGGGGTGACCAGCAGTCCCAGCAGGACGAACATGCCGATCTGGGCGATCCAGCCGAGCCCGTCCGCGAAGCCCCGCGTGGCCGGCCAGTGCGGCAGCTTCGCGTTCCCGAGGACCATGGCCGCCAGGTAGACGGCGAGGAAGCCGGAGCCGTGCGCGATCGCCCCGGCGGCGTACGCCGTGATCGCGATGGCCATGACGGCGATCGGGTAGAGGCCCGAGGCGGGCAGTGCCACGTGCCGCAGGCCGTACGAGCCGAGGAAGCCCACGGTCAGGCCGATCGCGACGCCGATCGCCAGTTCCAGAGCGATCTTGCCGAGCAGGACGTACCAGTCGTCCACCGGCCCGACGGTCGAGAACGCCACGACCAGGATGACCACGGGGGCGTCGTTGAAGCCGGACTCGGCCTCCAGCACACCCGTCACGCGCGAGGGCAGCGGGACCTTGCGCAGGACGGAGAAGACGGCCGCGGCGTCGGTCGAGGAGACGACCGCACCGATCAGCAGGGCCTGGCGCCATTCCAGGCCGACCAGGTAGTGCGCGCCCGCCGCCGTGACGCCGACGCTGACCGCGACGCCCACCAGCGACAGCACGATCGCCGCCGGAAGCGCCGGTCTGATCTCTTTCCACTTGGTGCCCAGACCACCCTCGGCGAGGATCACGACGAGTGCGGCATAACCGATGACCTGCGTCAGCTCGGCGTTGTCGAATACGACGTTGCCGATGCCGTCCTGGCCTATCGCGATGCCTATGCCGAGGTAGATGAGCAGGCTGGGCAGGCCGCTGCGTGAAGAGACGCGCACCGCCGCCACGGCGACGAGCAGCACGAGCGAGCAGACCAGCAGAAGCTCATTGAGCGTGTGGACAGTCAGCGGGCGGCCCTTTCCTCAATGCGCGCCCGGCGGATCGTTCCTCCCGGCGGCGTATTCGGCAAGTACTTCGTTACCTTACCTAATCTTTGACGTCTCTTTACGTGATAACCACATTGTGAAACGCCTGTTGCCCCCTGTCCTCAGCACCCTCGACCCCTGGCGGATCAACGAAGGCAGTCCTGCGCCTATGGTTGCTCCCAGCACTCCCAGGACCACCCTGCCCCTCTAAGGACAGCGATGCCCGCCAACGAAACCGCCCCTTCCGTCAAGAAGAAGGGGCGACGCGCCCGTCTGATCGTGCTCGTGCTGGTCCTGGCGCTCGTCGCGGGCCTCGGCTACGGGGCGTACTGGAGCCTGGACAGCCTGCGCGCCTCGTTCCCCCAGGCCACCGGCTCCCTCAAGGTGCCCGGGCTGACCGGGACCGTGGACGTCAAGCGCGATTCCCACGGCATTCCGCAGCTCTACGCCGACAACGACGAGGACCTCTTCCGCGCGCAGGGCTTCGTCCACGCGCAGGACCGGTTCTGGGAGATGGACGTACGCCGCCACATGACCTCGGGGCGGCTCTCCGAGATGTTCGGCTCCGGCCAGGTCGAGACCGACGCCTTCCTGCGCACGCTGGGCTGGCGCCAGGTCGCGCAGCAGGAGTACGACACCAAGCTCACGCCGGAGACGAAGAAGTACCTGCAGGCCTACGCCGACGGGGTCAACGCGTACCTGAAGGGGAAGTCCGGCAAGGACCTCTCCGTCGAGCACGCCGCCCTCAAGCTCACCGCGAGCTACCAGCCCGAGCAGTGGTCCCCGGTGGACTCGGTGGCCTGGCTCAAGGCGATGGCGTGGGACCTGCGCGGCAACATGCAGGACGAGATCGACCGCGCGCTGATGTCGGGCAAGCTCTCGCAGGCGCAGATCGACGACCTGTACCCGCCGTACCCCTACGACCGGAACAAGCCGATCGTCGAGGGCGGCAAGACCGAGGGCGGGAAGTACACCCCCCAGGCGGGCGCCGGCTCCGGTTCCAACCCGGGCGCCCAGGGTGCCGCCGGCTCCCCGGTCTCCGCGAACGGCGCCACCGAGAGCGGTCTCGCCGGCAACGCCACCGCCCAGGGCGCGGCCGTGGGCCTGCGCACGCACATGAGCGCGCTGGCCAACACCCTGGACCAGATCCCCGCGATCCTCGGCCCGAGCGGCAGCGGCATCGGCTCGAACTCCTGGGTCATCGCGGGCAAGTACACGACGACCGGCAAGCCGCTGCTCGCGAACGACCCGCACCTCTCCCCGCAGCTGCCCTCGGTCTGGTACCAGATGGGCCTGCACTGCCGCACCGCCTCGGCCCAGTGCCAGTTCGACGTGAGCGGCTTCACCTTCTCCGGCATGCCGGGCGTGGTCATAGGCCACAACGCCGACATCGCCTGGGGCATGACCAACCTCGGCGCCGACGTCACCGACCTCTACCTGGAGCAGGTCAAGCCCGAGGGCTACGTCTACGACAACAAGGTGCTCCCCTTCACCACCCGTGAAGAGGAGATCAAGGTCGCCGGCGGCAAGAGCAAGAAGATCACCGTCCGCACCACCAACAACGGCCCGCTGATCTCCGACCGCAGCGACGAGCTCGCCACGGCCGGCGCCCGCGCCCCCGTCGCCAGCTCCGCCCCCGACCGCGGCGACGGCTACGCCGTCGCGCTGCGCTGGACGGCCCTGGACCCCGGCAAGTCGATGGACGCGGTCTTCAAGATCAACCGGGCCAAGGACTTCAACAGCTTCCGCGCCGCCGCCCGCGACTTCGAGGTCCCGTCCCAGAACCTGATCTACGCCGACAGCAAGGGCGCCACCGGCAACATCGGCTACCAGGCGCCCGGCCGGATCCCGATCCGCACCGCCGGCGACGGCCGGATGCCCGCCCCCGGCTGGGACTCGAAGTACGCCTGGAAGGGCGGCAAGGACGGCAACGCCGGCTACATCCCGCAGGACGAGATGCCCTGGGACCTCAACCCGGCGCGCGGCTACATCGTCACCGCCAACCAGGCCGTCGCGGAGCCCGGCACCGGCCCGGGCAAGTACCCGTACCTGCTGACCACCGACTGGGGATACGGCGCCCGCAGCCAGCGGATCAACGACCTCATCGAGGCGAAGATCAAGGACAGCGGCAAGATCTCCACCGACGACATGCGCACCATGCAGATGGACAACAGCAGCGAGATCGCCGCGCTGCTGACCCCGATGCTGGCCAAGATCGAGGTCTCGGACCCCGACGTGCGCTCCGCGCAGAAGCTCCTGGAGGGCTGGAACTACACCCAGGAGCCCGACTCGGCGGCCGCCGCCTACTTCAACGCGGTCTGGCGCAACATCCTCAAGCTGTCCTTCGGCGACAAGATGCCCAAGGAGCTGCGGATCGAGGGCAGCTGCATGAACGTCCGCGGCAACGGCACCGGGCCGGCCGACGACCTCGCCAAGACCGTCCGCGAATGCGGCACCCGCGGCCCCGACTCGGCACAGCCCGACGGCGGCGACCGCTGGTTCGAGGTGGTCCGCCGGCTGGTCAAGGACGAGAAGTCGCCCTGGTGGAGCTCGCCCAGGAAGGGCCTGACCGTGCCGGCGACCACCACCCGCGACGAGCTCTTCGCCCGGGCCATGGAGGACGCCCGCTGGGAGCTGACCGCCAAGCTCGGCAAGGACCAGTCCACCTGGAGCTGGGGCCGGCTGCACCAGCTGACGCTGAAGAACCAGACCATCGGCACCGAGGGCCCCGGCTTCATGCAGTGGCTCCTCAACCGCGGCCCCTGGAACCTCGGCGGCGGCGAGGCCACCGTGAACGCGACCGGCTGGAACGCCTCCGGCGGCTACGGGGTCACCTGGGTCCCGTCGATGCGGATGGTCGTCAACCTCAACGACCTCGACAAGTCCCGCTGGATCAACCTGACGGGCGCCTCGGGGCACGCGTACCACGACAACTACACGGACCAGACGACGATGTGGGCCAAGGGCGAGCTGCTGGACTGGCCCTTCGGCAAGGACGCGGTCGACAAGGCGACGACCGAGACCCTGACCCTCAAGCCGGCCGGTTCGAACTAACCGAAGCGCACCACCCCCGACGGGGTGGCCACCGCCTGGACGGGGTGGTCGTGCGGTTCCTCCGGGACCCGCGCGACCACCTCTTCGTCGTAGAGGAGCACCACCAGCGCGGGGTGCGCCCCGGCCCGCTCCAGCCGCTCCAGCACCCGGTCGTACGAGCCCCCGCCGCGGCCGAGCCGCATGCCGCGCCCGTCCACGGCGAGCCCGGGCAGCAGCACGGCGTCGGCTCCGGTCACCGCGCCGGGACCCAGCCGCGGCCCGGCCGGCTCCAGCAGCCGCATCTTCCCCGGGTGCGCGGTCTCGGCGAGGCTGCCCGGGCCCTCGTACGCCGCCCAGTCGAGGTCGTTGTCGGGCAGCAGGACGGGCAGCAGCACCCGCTTCCCGGCCCGCCGCAGCGCGTCGAGCAGCTCGTGCGTACCCGGTTCGCCGCCCACGGAGACGTACGCCGCGACCGTGCGGGCATCGGCCAGCTCGGGCAGTGCGAGGGCGGAGCGGGAGAGCGCGCGGGCCGCCGTACGGCGGGCTTCCTCGGACAAGGCGCGGCGGGCGGCGAGGAGTTGCCCGCGCAGCTCCGCCTTCGCGTCGGAGGGCGGGCGGTTCGTGCCGGTGGGACGGCTCTCTTTCATGGCTGATTCACAGTTCCTTCCATACTGGCCTGAACATGGACTTTCTCCTCTGAATCCAAAGGGGGCAGTCCCGGGGACCGACTATCGTTCTGCCCATGACTCAGTTGCACCCCGTGATCAAAAAGGCCGTCATCCCGGCTGCCGGCCTCGGTACCCGCTTCCTCCCGGCGACGAAGGCCACCCCCAAGGAAATGCTCCCCGTGGTGGACAAGCCGGCCATCCAGTACGTGGTCGAGGAGGCCGTCTCGGCGGGCCTGGACGACGTCCTGATGATCACAGGGCGTAACAAGCGTGCGCTGGAAGACCACTTCGACCGCAACTACGAGCTGGAGTCGGCGCTCATCGCCAAGGGCGACGACGACCGCCTGAAGAAGGTCCAGGAGTCCAGCGACCTGGCCACCATGCACTACGTCCGCCAGGGCGACCCGCGCGGCCTCGGCCACGCCGTGCTGTGCGCCGAGCCGCACGTCGGCGACGAGCCCTTCGCCGTCCTCCTCG
Organism: Streptomyces sp. NPDC060031; assembly: GCF_042736805.1. Taxonomy (NCBI): domain Bacteria; kingdom Bacillati; phylum Actinomycetota; class Actinomycetes; order Kitasatosporales; family Streptomycetaceae; genus Streptomyces; species Streptomyces sp. NPDC060031. The sequence goes on along the minus strand of NZ_JBHWVM010000027.1, from coordinate 60,821 downwards.
GCGACGACCTCATCGACCCGCGCGACCCCCTGCTGCGTCAGATGGTCGAGATCCAGCTCCGCACCGGCGGCACCGTCGTCGCGCTGATGGAGGTCGACCCGGACCACGTCCACCTCTACGGCTGCGCCGCCGTCGAGCCCACCGACGAGGAGGGCGTCGTCCGCGTCACCGGCCTCGTCGAGAAGCCGGACGCGGCCGACGCGCCCAGCAACTACGCCGTCATCGGACGCTATGTCCTCAACCCCGCGATCTTCGACATACTGCGGGAGACCGAGCCGGGCCGCGGTGGGGAGATCCAGCTCACCGACGCCCTGCAGAAGCTGGCCGCGGACGAGACCGTCGGCGGCCCGGTGCACGGCGTGGTCTTCCGGGGCCGCCGCTACGACACCGGCGACCGCGGGGACTACCTGCGGGCCATCGTCACCCTCGCGTGCGAGCGTGACGACCTGGGCCCGGAGTTCCGCACCTGGCTTCACCGTTACGTCACGGAGGAGATGTAGCACCTTGAGCAGTTCCGCACCGCAGGACACCGACCAGCACCGACTGTGGTCCGTGGACGAGCACCTCGCGGACGTCCTCGCCGCCGTCCGGCCGCTGGAGCCCATCGAGCTCCAGCTGCTCGACGCCCAGGGCTGTGTCCTGGTCGAGGACGTCACCGTGCCCGTCGCCCTCCCGCCCTTCGACAACAGCTCCATGGACGGCTACGCCGTCCGCACGGCCGACGTCCAGGGCGCGAGCGAGGAGTTCCCCGCGGTGCTGACGGTCATCGGGGACGTGGCGGCGGGCAGTGGCGGGCTACCCGATGGCGGCGCGGTCGGCCCCGGCCAGGCCGCCCGCATCATGACCGGCGCCCCGCTGCCGCCCGGTGCGGAAGCCGTCGTCCCGGTCGAGTGGACCGACGGCGGCACGGGCGGCGGCGCGGCTTCGGGGATGACCCCGGCCAGCGCCGCCCCCGAGGGTGCGGCCGGCGAGGTACGGGTGCACCGCGCCGCCGAGGCGCGGGCGCACGTCCGCGCGCGCGGCAGCGACGTACAGGCCGGGGACCTCGCGCTGGCCGCGGGCACGGTGCTGGGCCCGCCGCAGATCGCGCTGCTCGCCGCCATCGGGCGGGGCACCGTGCGGGTGCGGCCGCGCCCGCGGGTGGTCGTCATGTCCACCGGCAGCGAGCTGGTCCAGCCGGGCGAGGCACTGACCGCCGGGACGATCTACGACTCCAACAGCTTCGCGCTGGCCGCGGCCGCGCGGGACGCCGGGGCCATCGCCTACCGCGTCGGCGCCGTCGCCGACGACGCCGAGACCCTGCGCGCCACCATCGAGGACCAGCTGATCCGGGCGGACCTGCTGGTGACCACGGGCGGCGTCAGCGTCGGCGCGTACGACGTGGTCAAGGAGGCCCTCACCGCGGTCTCCACCGGCGCGGAAGGCGTGGACGGAGCCGGGATCGACTTCCGCAAGCTCGCCATGCAGCCCGGCAAGCCGCAGGGCTTCGGCACCATCGGCCCCGACCACACCCCGCTGCTGGCCCTGCCCGGCAACCCGGTCTCCTCCTACGTCTCCTTCGAGCTGTTCGTGCGCCCCGCGATCCGCGCGCTCATGGGCCTGCCGCAGTCCGAGGTCAGCCGGCCGAGCGTGCGCGCGGTGCTCGACGCGGACAAGGCGCTGGCCTCCCCGGCCGGCCGCCGCCAGTTCCTGCGCGGCAAGTACGACGCCGCCGCCGGCACGGTCAGCCCGGTCGGAGGATCGGGCTCGCACCTGATCGCCGCGCTCGCGCACGCCGACTCCCTGATGGTCGTGCCGGAGGACGTCACCTCGGTCGAGCCGGGGACCGATCTGGAAGTGGTCCTGCTCGGCTGAGGCCCGCCGGATGCGGGTAGCGTGTGTCGCACCACACAGGCCCCCCACCGGGCCCAGAGCGGAGCGGCACAGCATGAGTACCGAGAGCAGGCTCACCCACATCGACGAGGCCGGCGCGGCCCGGATGGTCGACGTCTCCGCGAAGGACGTCACCACCCGCACGGCGCGGGCCAGCGGGCGGGTACTCGTCTCCCCCCGGGTGATCGAGCTGCTGCGCGGCGAGGGCGTCCCCAAGGGCGATGCCCTCGCCACCGCGCGGATCGCCGGGATCATGGGCGCGAAGAAGACCCCCGACCTGATCCCGCTGTGCCACCCGCTGGCCGTGTCCGGCGTGAAGGTGGACCTGTCGGTCGCCGATGACGCCGTCGAGATCCTCGCCACCGTGAAGACGACCGACCGCACGGGCGTCGAGATGGAGGCGCTGACCGCCGTCGCCGTCGCCGGGCTCACCGTGATCGACATGGTCAAGGCCGTCGACAAGGGCGCGGTCATCACGGACGTACGGGTCGAGGAGAAGACGGGCGGCAAGTCCGGCGACTGGGCGCGCTCGTGAACGCCCCCCGCGGCGGCGAGGTCCACAGCCACGCCCACGCGCACACCGACACCCCCGCGGGCGGTTCGCCCGCCGCGGGCGAAGCCTGGGCGGCGCAGGCCCCCGCAGCCGGCGCCCCGGCAGTGCTGCGGGCCTTGGTGGTCACGGCCTCGAACCGCGCCTCCAAGGGCGTGTACGCGGACCGGGGCGGCCCGGTGCTCGCCGAGGGGCTGGGCGCGCTCGGCTTCGCGGTCGACGGCCCGCGCGTCGTTCCTGACGGGGATCCCGTCGAGCAGGCGCTGCGCGAGGGCGTGGCCGCCGGGTACGACGTCATCCTCACCACCGGCGGCACCGGCATCTCGCCGACCGACCGCACCCCGGACGCCACCGCGCGGGTGCTGGACTACGAGATCCCGGGCATCCCGCAGGCCATCCGCGCCGAGTCCCTGGCGCAGGTGCCGACCGCGGCGCTGTCCCGGGGCCTCGCGGGCGTGGCCGGACACACCCTGATCGTGAACCTGCCGGGTTCGACGGGCGGGGTCCGCGACGGCCTCGCCGTGCTCTCGCGCGTGCTGCTGCACGCCGTCGACCAGATCCGGGGTGGCGACCACCCGAGACCCACGGGGAGCCCGAGCTGAACGGCCCTTCCTGGCCGGTGGTGCTGACCGACGGCGACGTCACGCTCCGGCCGATAAAGCTGCGGGACCAGGCCGCCTGGCGCGAGGTCAACCGCCGCAACCGCGACTGGCTGCGGCCGTGGGAGGCGACGATCCCGCCGCCCGCGCCCTGGGGGCCGGTGATCCAGCGGCCCACGTACCGCCAGATGGTCCGCCATCTGCGGGCGGAGGCGAACGCGGGGCGCATGCTGCCCTTCGTCATCGAGTACCAGGGCCGGCTCGTCGGCCAGCTGACGGTCGCCGGGATCACCTGGGGATCGATGTGCGCGGGCCACGTCGGCTACTGGGTGGACCGCGAGGTGGCGGGCCGCGGGGTGATGCCGACGGCGGTCGCGATGGCCGTGGACCACTGTTTCGCGAAGGTGGGGCTGCACCGGATCGAGGTGTGCATCCGCCCGGAGAACGGGCCGAGCCGGCGGGTCGTGGAGAAGCTGGGCTTTCGCGAGGAGGGACTGCGCCCGCGCTATCTGCACATCGACGGGGCGTGGCGGGACCACCTCGTGTACGCGCTCACGATGGAGGAGGTGCCGGAGGGGCTGCTGCGCCGCTGGCACCGCGGACGGCACCCGCACGCGCCGCCCAAATAAAAAGCGAATATCCGTTCGAATTTGAGCGTTCGGGAACCGATTCGCCCATAACTTGATCCGAAGAATCACAAAAAAAGTCCGTGATATCAGCCGGATCGTGCGACACACCGGCTCAATTGGCGGATTCCCTCGGCCGCGCCCCTCTACGGTGTGAGGTGTGAGCAGCAGCGGCCTCATCTACGCAGTCATTGTCGGGGCCTGGGCCGCCTACTTGGTGCCCATGTGGCTCCGGAGGCAGGACGAGCTGAACGAAGCCCGTCCGACGGAACGCTTCTCCACTGCCATCCGGCTGTTGTCCGGCCGGGCGGGAATGGAGCGCCGTTACGCCAAGGGACTGCGCGGGCGCAGTGACGAAGAGGCGCAGCCCCAGCCCCCCGCGGACCCGGACGCCGCGACGGAAACGGTGAATTCCGTGGACGCCGACGCCCGGGTCATCGCCGTGCCCCCGACCAGGGCGGAGCCGAGATCGGCCGCGTCCGAGCGGGCGGACCGGGCTGAGCGCGCCCGGCGCGAGCAGCGCCTCCAGGTGCTCGCGCGCCGGCGGCGCACCACCGCGCTCCTCTTCCTGATCTTCACCCTCGGTGCCGTCGCCGCGGCCGTCGGCGGCCTGCAGTACCTGTGGGCCCCGGCCGTCCCCGCCCTGCTGCTGAGCACGTACATCGTGCACCTGCGGGTCCAGGAGCGGCGGCGCTACGAGTTCACCATGGACCGGCGGCGCGCCGAGGCCGCCGCCCGCCAGCTCCGCGAGAACCGTCCGCGGCGGCGCGAGGCCGAATACCCCGAATACCCCGAGTACCCCGAAGACGCCACCGCGGCCGGCTCCGAACCGGACCCGGCGCCACCGGTCTCCCCGCAGGAGGCCGGGCGCCGCGCACTGGTCGAGCAGACCGATCACGCCGAGTGGGTGGACCAGCAGCGCGAACGCGAGCGCGGCCCCGCCCGCGGTGACAGCTGGGAGCCGGTCCCGGTCCCGCTGCCGACGTACGTGACGGCCCCGGTGGCCCCGCGCGCCACCGGCCCGGCGGCTCCCGACGCCTGGAGCGCGGCCCGCTCCAGCACCGCGGAGCCGACGGAACCGCGCCTGCGCGCCCAGCCCCACCCCCAGCAGCAGCCCCCGTCCCGGCCCCGCACCCGTGACACGGCCCGCACGCCGCTGTTCGACCAGTACGAGAGCGACGAGCGCCCCCGCGCCGCGAACGAGTGATCGGTGACCTGCGCGGACGCTCCTGGCTATCGGTTTTGGAGCACCCGCGCGGGGATGCTAATGTTTCACACGTCGCAAGGGCCTGTGGCGCAGTCTGGTAGCGCACCTCGTTCGCATCGAGGGGGTCTGGGGTTCAAATCCCCACAGGTCCACAAACGACAGTTCGCGAGTAGCTCTCGGGAACGTCAAGAGATCCCGTCCGGTCGCAAGACCGGGCGGGATCTCTGCATTTCCGGGCCGGTTGACGCCCCGCCGTCCCCGCCCGTCCGCCCGCGCCCTCGGAGCCCTCGCGGCGGGTACGCCCGCACGGCTGATCGCCGCCGTCGACGCATTCAAGTGCTCAATTCACGCACGTAAACAATGTATAGGATCTGCGTAGTTTCAACCGCGTTGCACGGCAGGCCCTTTGGGCGAGGCGTGTGCCCATGTCTGGCAATCCTGCTGGTGGTTCGCGGTCTGAAGCGCCATGCACGCGGTCTTCGGCTCGCGGGGCGGTCGCCGGGGGGCGTTGCGCAGTCCATTGCAGCTGCGTGCAACGGGGTTGTCCCCATCAACGAGTGAGGACCTGCCGGAATGAAACGGCGCATATCCTTCACCGGGACACCACGTTCCGGTAGTCGACGGCGCGCGCGGGAAAGGGCTGCCCTGCTGCGCGGCGCTTTCGGAGTGCTGCTGCCCGCGGCGCTGTCGGACCGGACCCAGGCCGTCGCGTACTGGCAGACCGGCGGCGTCGGCATCAAGGAGGCCGCCGAGCGCGCGCTCCTCGGATCCGACGCGGACATCAAGAAGTACCTCGAAGACGGCCCGGACATCGAGTACGACGACAACTACATCGAGGCCAGCCGGTTGTTCGCCACCGGCGGCCTGGCTGTGAGCGGCTGATCGCCGAGGCATCGGGCATCGCGGCCAAGGCGATGGAGAACCGCTGGAAGGCCGCCGAGGCCGCGTTGCGGGCCAACCAGGCCGAGGGCGACGCCGACGCGGCGGCGCGGGCCGACCGGGACGCCGACGCGGCCGAGGAGTCGGCCGCACAGGCCGAGTTCTCGGCGCAGTACGCCCATGACTCCGCGGCCTCGGCCGACGAGTCCGCGGCCAAGGCCCGCGATTCGGCGCTGGCCGCGGGAAAGAGCGCCACGGAAGCGGCCGACCTGGCCATCGCGGCCTGGAACGACGTCCATGGGAGAGACATGCCCCGCGAGAGATTCACCGACTTCGACTTCGGCCTGACCCGGCTGGCGGGAGCCTTCCACCAGGACTGGGGCCATGCCGGGGAGGTCGAGGACGTGGCGCTCGGGTGTGTCGGGTCGAGCGAGGGGGCCGCGGCCCTGGAGCACGACGCCTCGCTGCTGATGGGCTCCGCGTTGAGCGACGGCCAGATCGAGCTGCTCTGGGAAGCGGCGACGTCCGAGAACTACCGGTTCGGGCCGTCCGAGTCGGGGCGTGACCTGCTCGGCCGCTTCCAGGCGGTCGGCCGTGACGGGCAGCGCACCCACGGCAGCGCCCGGCCCGAGACCGACCCGCTGTGGGAGGTCCCGCAGCTGCGGGACCGGGTGCTGCGGGCCGTCGGGGCGGCGCCGCTCCCGGTGGAACTCCGGGAGGTGCTCGCCGTCTGCGCGCGGACGGTCTCGGCGGAGCTGGCGTTCCGGCTGCTGCTGCGGCTGCACGTCGCGGGTTCGGCCCCGGTCGCACCCGCGGCCTGGACGGAGTACCAGGAGATCAATGCCGCCTTCACGCTCGGCGAGTACGTGATCGAGACGGTCGAGTACCTCGTCGAGGACCCGCGCTAGCGGGCTCGCGGAACGCATGGAAAAAGGACCGGCCGTCCGTCTTCGGACTGGCGGCCGGTTCGTGCGTTCACGGGGGCGGGGTCACCGGCTGAGCGGCTTCGTCATGCAGCGGCTCGAGTCGTAGAAGCGGTAGTGGCCGAACTTCTCGGACGTCGTGTAGCCCGACGAGAGGTAGAGGGCTATCGCCTCCGGCTGCTGGTCACCCGTCTCCAGGGCCATGCGGACGCGGCCCGCCGCGCGGGCGTCGGCTTCGAGTTCCGCCAGGATCCGGCGGGCCAGGCCCAGGCCGCGGGCCTCGGGGACCACGTACATGCGCTTCAGCTCGGCGTCGCCGTCCGAGTAGCCCTCGTCGTTCGCGTCCTGGCTGCGCCAGCCGCCGCTGGCGACCGGCGCGCCCGTGGCGTCGTACGCGAGCAGGTAGAGGCCGCTCGGCGGGGCGAACATCGCCGGGTCGAGGAATGTGACATCGCCCTCGCCGTCGTACCGCACCTGGTACTCGAGCTGGACCTGGTCGTTGAGTTTGACCGCGTCCGGGTGGTCGTACGGCACGGGGCGGACGTTTATACCGTGAGACATTCGAATATCGTACGGAACCCTCCCGCTAGGGTGCAGGGATGCTCACTGTGACCTCCGTGAATGTGAATGGGATCCGCGCCGCCGCCAAGAAGGGCTTCGTGGAGTGGCTCCAGGGATCCGACGCCGACGTCGTCTGCCTGCAAGAGGTACGGGCCGAGGAAGGTCAGATTCCGGCGGAGGCCCGGGAGCCCGAGGGCTGGCACACCGTGTTCGCGCCGGCCGCCGCCAAGGGCCGCGCCGGGGTCGCGCTCTACACGCGCCGCGCGCCCGAGCGGGTGCGGGTCGGCTTCGGGAGCGAGGAGTTCGACTCCTCCGGGCGGTACGTCGAGGTGGACCTGCCTGGTGTGACCGTGGCGAGCCTGTACCTGCCCTCCGGGGAGGCCGGGACCGCGAAGCAGGACGAGAAGTACCGGTTCATGGAGGAGTTCGCGCCCTACCTCGCCGGGCTGAAGGCGCGGGCCGCCGCCGACGGGCGCGAGGTCGTGGTGTGCGGTGACTGGAACATCTGCCACCAGGAAGCCGACCTCAAGAACTGGAAGACCAACCGCAAGAACGCCGGCTTCCTGCCCGAGGAGCGGGAGTGGCTCGGCAAGGTGTACGCCGAGGCCGGATACGTCGACGTCGTACGCAGCCTGCACCCCGACACCGAGGGGCCGTACTCCTGGTGGTCCTACCGCGGGCGGGCCTTCGACAACGACGCCGGGTGGCGCATCGACCTCCAGGTCGCGAGCCCGGGGCTGGCCGGCAAGGCCGTGAAGGCCTTCGTCGAGCGGGCCGAGACGCACCCCGAGCGGTGGTCCGACCACGCCCCCGTGACCGTGGTCTACGAGCTGGGCGCCTGAGCGGGCGGGTCCTGGGCCACCCGCTCCTGCGCGGAAGGCTTGTGCAGGCGGTCCATCGCCATGGTGAGCTCGGCCTCGACCACGCTCTTGGCCAGCGGGCGCAGCCGGGGCAGGGCCTCCTCCCCGATGTGCGCGGAGATCAGCTCGGTGAACAGGGCCGCCATCGCGTCCGCGTGCTCGCGGACCCGGCGGCCCGTCTCCAGCACGGCGGACAGCGGGACCCCCTCGCGGACGAGCGCGGAGGAGACGTCCAGCAGCCGGCGGCTGACGTGCACGATCTCCTCCCCGTCGGTGGCGAGGTAGCCGAGGTCCAGGGAGGCCGCCAGGTTCTCCGGGGTGACCTCGCCCTCGAAGTAGTCGGCCAGGGCCTCCGGCGTCAGCCGGACCGGGGTCTCCTCCGACCAGCCGATGCCGAGCAGCTCGCCCAGCTGGCTGACGTCGCGGCCGCTCTCGAAGGCGGCGGTCAGCTCGGCGATGCCGCCGAGGGTGTGGCCGCGCTCCAGCAGCGCGGCGATGGTGCGGAGCCGGGCCAGGTGGTGGTCGTCGTACCAGGCGATGCGACCCTGGCGGCGCGGCGGCGGGAGGAGTCTGCGCTCCCGGTAGAAGCGCAGGGTGCGTACGGGTATGCCGGCCGCCTCGGCCAGTTCCTCCGTACGGTATTCGTGCACTGCTGTCCCCGCTTCCGTTTCAGCCACGGTCGAAGCCTATGGCGTACCCGCAGTAACTTTCCGGGCGTGACCCCTACCCATGGGTACGGGGCTGCTCTACTCTCCCGATTGTGCCAGTGATTGCTGGCAAGGTTGCAGATGCGGAAGGCGGCGGGCATGGGCGGCACGGTCGGCAACGACATCGCGGGACGCGAGCACGTACGGGTGGCGGTGATCGGGTCCGGGTTCGGCGGACTGGGCGCCGCCGTGCGACTGCGGCGCGAGGGGATCACGGACTTCGTCGTACTGGAACGGGCCGGTTCCGTCGGCGGGACCTGGCGCGACAACAGCTACCCCGGGTGCGCGTGCGACGTCCCCTCGCACCTCTACTCCTTCTCCTTCGCGCCCAACCCCGACTGGCCCCGGACCTTCTCCGGGCAGCCGGCCATCCGTGAGTACCTGGAGCACGTCGCCGACACCTTCGGGCTGCGCCGGCACATCCGGCTGAACCACGAGGTCCGGATGATGCGCTGGGACGCCGACGCGCTGAGGTGGGAGATCGAGACCTCGGGCGGCGACCTCACCGCCGATGTCGTCGTCTCCGCCACCGGGCCGCTGTCCGACCCGAAGATGCCCGAGGTCCCCGGACTCGCGGGATTCCCCGGCAAGGTCTTCCACTCGGCCCGCTGGGACCACGACTACGACCTGCGCGGCAAGCGCGTCGCCATGATCGGCACGGGCGCCTCCGCCATCCAGATCGTGCCCGCCGTCGCACCCGACGTGGAGCGCCTCACGCTCTTCCAGCGGACCCCGCCGTGGGTGATGCCGCGCACCGACCGGGCCATCAGCGCCGTGGAGCGCTGGCTGCACCGCCAGCTGCCCTTCACCCGGGCGGCGCGGCGCGGGCTGCTGTGGGGGATACGGGAACTGCAGGTCAGCGCCTTCACCAAGCGGCCGAACCAGCTCGGGCTCATCGAGTCGCTGGCCAAGGCGAACATGGCGCGCTCGATCAAGGACCCGGCGCTGCGGGCCAAGCTGACGCCCTCGTACCGGATCGGCTGCAAGCGGATCCTGCTGTCGAGCGAGTACTACCCGGCGCTGGCCCGGCCCAATGTGGACCTGGTCGCCTCCGGGCTGAAGGAGATCCGCGGGTCGGTGCTGGTCGCGGCCGACGGGACGGAGACCGAGGTCGACGCGATCGTCTTCGGCACCGGCTTCCACGTCACGGACATGCCGATCGCCGACCGGGTGGTGGGCGCGGAGGGCAAGACCCTCGCGGAGGTATGGAAGGACGGGATGCAGTCGCTGCGCGGGGCGACGGCGGCCGGCTTCCCGAACTGGATGACGATCATCGGGCCGAACACCGGGCTCGGGAACAGCTCGATGATCCTCATGATCGAGTCGCAGCTCGCCTACATGGCCGACTACATGCGGCAGCTCGACGTCCTCGGCGGCCGGGTCGCGCTCGCGGCCAGGCCCTCGGCCGTCCACACCTGGAACCGCCGGGTCCAGGACCGGATGCGGCGGACCGTGTGGAACACGGGCGGCTGCACCAGCTGGTACCTGGACGCGCAGGGCCGCAACACCACGGTCTGGCCGGGGACCACCGGCGAGTTCCGCAAGGAGACGCGGAGCGTGGACCTGAGCGAGTACGAGGTCGTGCGCGTCCGGGAACGCGAGCCCGCGGCCGCCGCGATGGAGGCGACGCCCGCCCCGCGCACCGCCAAGGCCGCCCCCGCAGAGGAGGGCGCCGCGTGAGCCGCCTGACGCACGTCACGGCCGGGCCGTACGCGCCCCCGGCCGCGCGGCGGGAGCTGGTCGCCACCTCCGCCGACGGGGCACGGCTGCACGTCGAGGTGCACGGGGAGGAGGGCGCGCCGGCCGTGGTGCTGGCCCACGGCTGGACCTGTTCCACCGCCTTCTGGGCCGCGCCGATACGGGCCCTGGCGAGCACCCACCGGGTCATCGCCTACGACCAGCGCGGGCACGGCCGCAGCCCCGCCGCCACCGCGTACGGCGTCACCGCCCTCGCGGACGACCTCGTCGCCGTCCTGCGGGCCGTCCTGGCCCCCGGCGAGCGGGCCGTGGTCGCGGGCCACTCCATGGGCGGCATGACGATCATGGCCGCCGCCGGGCGGCCGGAGTTCGACGAGCACACCGCGGCCGCCCTGCTGTGCAGCACCGGCAGCAGCGGGCTGGTCCAGGAATCGCTGGTCCTGCCGGTCCGCGCCGGGCGCGCGCGGACCCGTATCACCGGCGCGGTACTCGGCTCGCGCGCCCCGCTCGGACCCGTCACGCCCGTGGCCAGGATGGTGCTGAAGTACGCCACCATGGGCCCCGGTTCCGCTCCCGACAAGGTCGAGGCCTGCGCCCGTATCGTGCACGCCTGCCCCACCGGGGTCCGCCACGCGTGGTCCCGGGTGCTGGCCGAGCTGGACCTGGACGCGAACCTGGCCGCGCTCACCGTGCCCACCGCCGTCATCGGCGGCAAGAACGACCGCCTGACGCCGATCGTGCACGCCCGCGGGCTCGCCGCCGCGCTGCCGAACTGCGTCGGGCTCACCGAGCTGACGGGCATGGGGCACATGACCCCGATCGAGGCCCCGGAAGCCGTCACCAACGCCGTGCGGGAACTGGTCGACTCGTACCTTCCCGCCCCCGAGAAGGAGAAGACGCCGTGAGCGCTCGCAGGAGTCTGGAAGGCCAGGTCGCCGTCGTCACCGGCGCCGCCCGCGGGGTCGGTGAGCTGCTCGCCCGCAAGCTCTCCGCGCGCGGCGCGAAGATCGCCCTGGTGGGGCTCGAACCGGAGGCCCTCAAGGAGGTCTCCGAGCGGCTGCACACCGACAGCGACCACTGGTACGCCGACGTCACCGACCACGAGGCCATGGCCCGCGTCGCGCAGGAGGTCAAGCAGCGCTTCGGGAAGGTGGACATCGTCGTCGCCAACGCGGGCGTGGCCGCCGGCGGCCCGTTCGTCGACTCCGACCCCGACGCCTGGCGCCGCGTGATCGAGGTCAACCTCATCGGCGGAGCCGTCACCGGCCGGGCCTTCCTGCCCGTCCTGATGGAGAGCCGCGGCTACTTCCTCCAGATCGCCTCGCTCGCCGCGATCACCCCGGCGCCGATGATGACGGCGTACTGCGCCTCCAAGTCGGGAGTCGAGGCCTTCGCCCACTGCCTGCGCGCCGAGGTCGGCTACAAGGGCGTCAAGGTGGGCGTCGGCTACCTCTCCTGGACCGACACCGACATGGTGCGCGGCGCGGACCAGGACGAGGTCATGCGGGAGCTGCGCCAGCGGCTGCCGTGGCCGTCCAACCGCACGTACCCGCTGGGACCGGCCGTCGACCGGATCGTGGCGGGCATCGAGCGGCGCTCGGCGCACGTGTACGCGCAGTGGTGGCTGCGCGGGATGCAGGGGGTCCGCGGCTACCTGCCGGGGATCATCGGGGCGGTCGGCCAGCGCGAGATGAAGCGGTTCGAACCGCGACTGGCCGGTGTCTCCAAGGGACTTGTGGGAGCCGGCGGGGCCGCGGACGAGCAGGAGCGGGTACAGCGCGGCTAGTCGGAATGCGGCCTTTGTCGGCCCGTGCCAGGCTGGGTCGGGCCAAGCCCCGACACCCCTCCAGGAGGGAACAGCATGGGTCTCAAGGACCAGTTCCAGGACAAGGCGAAGCAGCTCGCGGAGCAGGCCAAGGCCAAGGCCGAGGCGCAAGGCGCCGAGGGCGAGGCCTCGGAGCGTTCCTCGCGGGCCGAGCGGGACCCGAAGGCGCGGCCCCAGAAGGCCCGTGAGGCCTTCGACGACGACTTCGACAAGTAGCCGGGCGACCCGCGAGGGGCGCGACCCTCCGTTCCGGACGGGTCGCGCCCCTCGCGCGCGTCCTACTCCCGCGGCGGCAGCTTCGGACGGCGCCGGTCCGGTACGTCCGTGTACCCGGGCGGCTGCAGGGCCGGGTCCTGCTCCAGCAGCTCCAGCGCCAGGTGCACCGCGTCGTCGAGCTGCGCGTACCGCCCCTCCGCCCAGTCGAGCGGAGTGCGCAGGATCGCCAGGTCCGGCTCCACGCCGTGGTTCTCCACCGACCACCCGTACTCCGGGAACCAGGCCGCGTTCATCGGCACCGTGATCACCGTGCCGTCGCCGAGGGTGTGCCGGCCGGTCATGCCCACCACCCCGCCCCAGGTGCGCTGGCCGACCACCGGGCCGAGACCCAGCAGCTTGAAGGCCGCGGTGATCATGTCGCCGTCGGAGGACGTCGCCTCGTCGGCCAGCGCCACGATCGGACCCCGGGGCGCGTTCGAGGCGTACGAGACCGGCTGGGCGTTACGGGTCAGGTCCCAGCCGAGGATCGAGCGGGTCAGCTTCTCCACCACCAGCTCGCTGATGTGCCCTCCCGCGTTGCCGCGCACGTCCACGATCAGGGCCGGCCGGGACATCTCCATCCGCAGGTCGCGGTTGAACTGCGCCCAGCCCGAGCCGCCCATGTCGGGGATGTGCAGGTAGCCGCACCGGCCCCCGCTGATCTCGCGGACCACCGCGCGCCGCTTGGAGACCCAGTCCTGGTAGCGCAGCGGCCTCTCGTCGATCAGCGGTACGACCGCCACCCGCCTGGCCCGGCCCTCGCCCTCCGCGGGCTCGAAGGTGAGCTCCACCGTCGTGCCGCCCGCCGCCGTGAGCAGCGGATAGGGCCCGGCGACCGGATCCACCGGCCGGCCGTCCACGTGGGTGAGGACCGCGCCCTCGCGGATGCCGGTGCCGGCGAGCGGGGAGCGGGCCTTGGAGTCGGAGGACTCGCCGGGCAGGATCCGGGCGATGACCCAGGCCCCGTCCCGGGGGACCAGGTTGGCGCCGAGCAGCCCGATGGCCCGCTGGTAGTGCGGGGGGCCTTCGTTGCGGCGCGCGGGGGAGACGTACGCGTGCGAGGTGCCCAGCTCGCCGAGGACCTCGCGCATCAGGTCGGCGAACTCGTCCGGGGAGGCGACCCGTTCGACCAGCGGGCGGTACTGGCGCAGCACCCCGTCCCAGTCGATGCCGCACATGCCCGGCTCCCAGAAGTAGGCGCGGATGAGTCGCCCGGCCTCCTCGAAGGCCTGGCGCCACTCGGCCGCCGGGTCCACCTCGTGCAGGATCCGCCGCAGGTCCAGGTAGACGGTGGAGTCACTGTCGCCCGACTCGGTCGTGGGGACCGCCCGCAGGTCCCCGTCGTCGTTGACCACCAGCCGCGTGCCGTCGCCGCTGACCGCGAACCAGTCGAGCCCGGCGGCCAGTTCGGTCTTGCGGGCCTTGGTGATGTCGAAGTACTCCAGCGTCGGCTTGCCGCTGGTGTCGGCCGGGTTGGCGAAGGTCTCGCCGAGCGCCCCGGAGATGGGCCAGCGCAGCCACACCAGCCCGCCGCCGCTCACCGGGTGCAGGGCCGAGTACTTCGAGGCGGACACCGGGAAGGGCGTGACCCGGCTCTCCAGCCCCTCCACCTCCACGGTCACCGCGCCGTCGCCGGAGTCGGAGTCCCCCTCGCCCGGGTCGAGCCCGCCCGCAGCGGGGCGGCCGTCGGCCGAGTAGGCGAAGGGCGAGGGGGTCGCCGAGGAGAGCGGCACGAGGTACGGGCGGCAGCCCAGCGGGAAGGACAGGTCGCCGGTGTGCACGTCGTAGACCGGGTCGAAGCCGCGCCACGACAGGAAGGCGAGGTAGCGGCCGTCCCGGGTGAAGACCGGACTCTCGTCCTCGAAGCGGCCGTTGGTGACGTCCACGACCGTGCGCGCGCCGGGACCCGAGATCCGGGCCATCTTGATCTGCCGCAGCGAACGCCCGACGCCCGGGTGCGACCAGGTCAGCCAGGTCCCGTCGGGAGAGAACGCCAGGTCGGTGACCGGCCCGTTGACGGACCGGATCAGCTCGCTGGCCTCCCCGTCGGAATCCTCGGACGCGTTGAGCAGGAGCAGCCGCCCGTCGTTGGAGGCGATGGCGAGCCGCTCGCCGTCCGGGTCCGACAGCAGTTCCAGTACGCGTCCCAGCTCGCCGGAGGCCAGCCGGCGCGGCTCCCGCTCCCCGGAGGCCCGCGGCAGGTAGGCGATCTCGATCGCGTCCTCGCCCTCCGCGTCCGTCACGTACGCCACCTGCCCGCCGCTGCCCAGCATCTCGGGCAGCCGGACCCGCACGCCCGGGGTGTCCGCGATGGTCCGGGCGGGCCCGTCGCGGTGCGTCAGCCAGTACAGGCTGCCGCGCACCACGACGGCGCTGGCCCGCCCGGTGGCGTCGACGGACAGCGAGTCGACGTGGCTGGCGGCCGGCACCTGGTAGGTGCGCCGCCCCGCGCGGGGGCCGCCGAGGCGGACCTCGAGCTTGCGCGGGGCGCTGTCGGGGGCGAGGGAGTCGACGAGCCAGATGTCCCCGGCGCACTGGTAGACGATCCGGGAGCCGTCGCTGGAGGCGTGCCGGGCGTAGAACTCCCCGTGGTCGGTGTGCCGGCGCAGGCCGCTCCCGTCGGGCAGGCAGGAGTAGAGGTTGCCGATGCCCTCGTGGTCGGAGAGGAAGGCGATCCGGCCGTCGACGAACATCGGGGAGTCGAGGTGGCCCTCCAGACCTTCCAGCAGCCGCTTGCCGTGCAGCCACAGCCGGCCGGTGGCGCCGCCCCGGTAGCGCTTCCAGGCGGCGGGCTCGTGCGGGGGCTTGCCGGTCAGCAGCAGGGTGCGGCGCTCGCTGCCGGGCCCGTCGCTGTCGTGGACGGCGATGTCCGAGACCGGGCCCCAGGGGAGCTTGCCGCCGGGGGAGCCGTCGGTCGGCAGGCTGTAGGCCCAGGCGAAGTAGGAGAAGGGCTGGTTCTGCGAGGACACGGCCAGGATGTCGCTGCGGCCGTCCTCGTCGGGCGGGGTCCAGCCGCAGACGCGGGTGTCGGTGGCGCCCCAGTAGCTCAGCTGGCGGGCGGGGCCGCCTTCCACGGGGGCGAGGTGGATCTCGGGGTCGAGGCTGCGCCAGGTGGTGAAGGCGATGTGCCTGCCGTCGGGTGAGAAGCGGGGGTGGCTGACCCGGGTCCGGTCGACGGTGATCCGCCAGGCCCGGCCGACCGGATCTCCAGGGGGAACCAAGGGCGCCACCCAAAGATCGTCCTCGGTGGCGAAACACAGCAGGTCGTCGTGCAGGTGCGGGAACCGGAGGTACGCGACGTCGTGACTCACCCCCCAATGCTTTCCGCGCCGAGGGAGGCTGGCAACTCGTACAGGTGATCCAAGGTGACCCACGCCACTGCGCAGAACGAAACGGAACGGTTTCGTTTCGCTTGGTCGAGGGGTATCGTCTTAGCCGTACGAAACAGTTTCGTCTCGATGGGCGACGCCGGAAGGAGATGCCGGGATGGCCGAAGAAGCCATGTCGCGCCGCAGCCGGATCACCCCCGAGCGGGAAGCCGAACTCCACGGGGCGGTCCTCGACCTCCTGCGCGAGGTCGGCTACGAAGCGCTGACCATGGACGCGGTCGCCGCCCGGACGAAATCCAGCAAGGCCACCCTCTACCGCCAGTGGGGGAGCAAGCCGGAGCTGGTCGCGCGAGCCCTGCGGTGCACCCAGCCGGTCTCCCTGCGGGAGATCGACACGGGGAGCCTGCGCGGAGACTTCGCGCTCATGATCGAGCACTCCGACGACGACCAGATGGCGAAGGACACCGCGCTCATGCGGGGCCTGGCCCACGCGGTCCACGAGAGCCCGGAGCTCCACAAGGCGCTGCGGGACCTGCTGGTCGACCCGGAGATCACCGGCCTGCAGCTGATGCTGCAGCGGGCGGTGGACCGCGGCGAGATCGCCCCGGACTGTCCGGCCCTGGCCTTCGTACCGCACATGCTCATCGGGGCGTTCATCGCGCTCCCGCTGATCGAGGACCGGTCGGTCGACCGGTGCTTCCTCGGTGACTTCATCGACGCCGTGGTCTTCCCCGCCCTCGGCGTCTGATCTGCCCGCTGTTCCTGACACGCCGCTCTCGTCGTCGGACCGGCTCACCATGCCCTGATCCATCCACGACCCGAACGGGAGAACCACCGACGTGGCCACCTTCCTTTACCGACTCGGCAGGGGCGCCTTCCGGCGCCGCCGTTTCGTCGCCCTCGTCTGGGTGGCGCTGCTGTTCGCCGCCGTCTTCGGCGCGGCGTCGGCGTCCGCGCCCACCTCCGGCTCGTTCTCGATACCCGGCACGGAGGCCCAGAAGGCCTTCGACCTGTTGGACCAGCGCTTCCCGGGGATGGCCGCCGACGGCGCCACCGCCCGTATCGTCATCAAGGCTCCGGCGGGCGAGAAGGTCGACTCCCCGGCCGTCAAGGACCAGGTCAACAAGATCGTCTCGGACCTGAAGAACGGCCCGGGCAAGGAGCAGATCTCCTCGGTCGCCGACCCGTACGAGGCCAAGGCCGTCAGCCAGGACGGCTCCACCGCGTACGTGAGCGTCAAGTACACCGTCAGCGGCATGGAGCTCAAGGACCCGACGCGCGACGCGCTCAAGGAGTCGGGCGACGCGGCCAAGGCCTCCGGCCTCACCGTCGAGATCGGCGGCGACGCGCTGATGGCGGCCCCCGACACGGGCTCCGGCGAGATCATCGGCATCGCCATCGCCGCGATCGTCCTCGTCATCACCTTCGGTTCGCTGATCGCGGCCGGACTGCCGCTGGTGACCGCGCTGATCGGCGTGGGCATCGGCGTCTCCTCCATCACCGCGCTGGCCAACGTGCTGGACCTGGGCTCCACCACCTCCACCCTCGCGATGATGATCGGCCTGGCCGTCGGCATCGACTACGCCCTCTTCATCGTCTCCCGCTACCGCGCGGAGCTCGCCGAGGGCCGCGAGCGTGACGAAGCGGCCGGACGGGCCGCCGGAACCGCTGGCTCCGCCGTCGTCTTCGCCGGTCTGACCGTGGTCATCGCCCTGGTGGGCCTGGCCGTCGTCAACATCCCGATGCTGACCAAGATGGGCTTCGCGGCCGCGGGCACCGTGGTCATCGCCGTCCTCGTGGCCCTGACGCTGGTCCCGGCCATGCTCGGCTTCGCGGGCAAGAAGGTCCTGCCGGCCGGTACGAAGAGCAAGCTGTTCGGCAAGGGCAAGGACGCTCCCGCCGACACCGATGCCAAGCCCAACGGCGGCACCCGCTGGGCCCGCTTCGTCCTGCGCCGCCCGGTGATGGTCCTGCTGGTCGGCGTGATCGGCCTCGGCGCCATCGCGATCCCGGCGAGCAAGCTGGAGATGGGTCTCCCGGACGACGGCGCCCAGCCGGTCTCCACCACCCAGCGCCAGGCGTACGACCTGCTGTCCGAGGGCTTCGGCCCGGGCTTCAACGGCCCCCTGATGGTGGTCGTGGACGGCGACAAGGCACTCGCCGAGAAGACGGCCGACCGGATCAAGGGCCTGGAGGGCGTGGTCGCGGTCACCCCGCCGACCACCAACGAGGCCGGTGACGCCTCGGTGATCACCGTCATCCCGAAGGACCGCCCGTCCTCCGTCGAGACCGAGAACCTGGTCCACACGATCCGCGAGGACAGCGGGGACGATGTCCTCGTCACCGGCGCGACCGCGATGAACATCGACTTCTCGCAGAAGATGAACGACGCGCTGCTGCCCTACCTGGCACTCGTCGTCGGCCTCGCCTTCCTCCTGCTGATGCTCGTCTTCCGCTCGGTCCTGGTCCCGCTCAAGGCGGCCCTCGGCTTCCTGCTCTCGGTGGTCGCCGCCCTCGGCGCCGTCGTCGCGGTCTTCCAGTGGGGCTGGCTCGGCTCGCTCTTCGGGGTGGAGCAGACCGGTCCGATCATGTCGATGATGCCGATCTTCATGGTGGGCGTGGTCTTCGGTCTGGCCATGGACTACGAGGTCTTCCTCGTCACCCGCATGCGTGAGGCCTACGTCCACGGCGAGCGCCCGGGCCAGGCCGTCGTGACCGGCTTCCAGTACAGCGCCCGGGTGGTCGTGGCCGCGGCGGTCATCATGATCGCGGTGTTCTCCGGCTTCATCGGGGCCAGCGAGCAGATGGTGAAGATGATCGGCTTCGGTCTGGCCGTCGCCGTCTTCTTCGACGCCTTCGTCGTCCGCATGGCCATCGTCCCGGCGGTGCTCGCACTGCTCGGCCACAAGGCCTGGTGGCTGCCGAAGTGGCTGGACCGGATCCTGCCGAACGTGGACGTGGAGGGCGAGAGCCTGCGCAAGCACCTTGAGGCGTCCTCCCCGCAGGGCCCGGACAAGGACCGCGAGCTGATCAAGGTCTGATCCTCGGATCCTCGGGTTCTCGGACCCTCGGATCGCATGACACCGGCCCCGCACCTGATCGACAGGTGCGGGGCCGGTGTCGTGGGAGTCGTCGTACGGCGTTGCGCTCAGCGGGTGACGGAGGCGTACGTGCGCCGCAGGAAGCGCCGCAGGGCGGCGATGTCGAACTGGATCACGGCGACGCCCTCGGGGGAGTGGAGCTCGACGATGGCCTGTACCCGCCCACAGGGCCAGATGCGTACGTCGCCGGTTCCCGTCGGGGCCTGGAGTCCGGCCTCCAGGAGGGCGCGGGGGAAGACCCACTCGTTGTCCGTGCCCTCGGGGGAGAGGTCGGCGGGGAAGACGATGCGTACGGCCAGGGGCTCGGCGGGGGCGAAGCGCAGGGCGACCGGGATGGTCCGGTAGAGGGGGTCGTCCGTGATGACGCGGGCGCGGACCCGCTCCTCGACGGCGGCGGTGACGGCGGCGGCGGAAACGGTGGCGGTCGCGGTCGCGGTCGCGGGTGGATTCTCGGCGGTCGCTGGCATCGACAGAACTCCTCGAATCGGAACATATCCGTCCGTATTGCCCCCAGCCTCGCACATTCCGACGAAAGTGCACGGCGCTATTTGTGACGGCGCCGCTCTTGCCAACCATTTGCAACTGGGCACTATTCTTGAACGGTTAAAGACTGTGTGAGAAGCGGAGCCACTCCATGCATGTGCCCGACGGATTCATCAACGCACCCGTCTCGGTGGCCGCCGGAGTGGTGGCCGCCGGTGCGGTGGCCGTCAGCCTCCGCGGCGCTCGCCGCGAGCTCGGGGGCACCTCCCAGGCCGAAGGCTTCGGGGGAGAGCGCGCGGCGCCGCTCGCCGGGCTCGTCGCCGCCTTCATCTTCGCCGTGCAGATGCTGAACTTCCCGGTCGCCGCCGGCACCAGCGGCCACCTGCTGGGAGGGGCGCTCGCCGCGATACTCGTAGGCCCCTACACGGGTGTGCTGTGCGTGTCCGTGGTGCTGCTCATGCAGGGCGTCCTCTTCGCCGACGGCGGCCTGACCGCCCTCGGCGTCAACGTCGTGAACATGGCCGTCGTGACCGTGGTCGTCGCGTACGCGATCTTCCGCGGGCTGCTCAAGCTGCTGCCGGACACCCGCCGCTCGGTGACCGCGGCCGCCTTCGCCGGAGCCCTGTTCTCGGTGCCCGGCGCGGCCGTCATGTTCTCCCTCTTCTACGCCCTCGGCGGCACCACCGACGTGCCCTTCGACAAGGTGTTCGGCGCCATGGTCGGGGTCCACGTCCTGATCGGCATCGGCGAGGCCGCCATCACCGCCGCGACCGTGGGCGCCGTACTGGCCGTACGGCCGGACCTGGTGCACGGCGCCCGAGGCCTGGCCGCGCCGCTCAAGCTGCGCGTCGGCGGCGTGCTGGTCGACGCCCCCGCCGCGGCCCCCGCCCCGGTGGCCGTCGCCGCCCGCTCCCCGAGGAAGCTCTGGGCCGCCGGACTGGTCACCGCCCTCGTGCTGGCCGGCTTCGTCTCCTTCTACGCCTCCTCCAGCCCCGACGGCCTGGAGAAGGTCGCCGCCGACAAGGGCATCGACCAGAAGGTGACCGAGCACGCCGCCGCCGGCTCCCCGCTCGCCGACTACAGCGTCAAGGACGTCGGCGACGCCCGTCTCTCCGGCGGCCTCGCCGGGGTCATCGGCGTCGGCGCGACCGTCGTCGTGGGCACCGGGATCTTCTGGACGGTGCGCCGCCGCCGCGCGGAGGACCTCACCGCCGCCTCCACGGCCTCGTCGGCGGTCTGAGGTGGGCGCGGGCCACGCCCACAAGCTCTACCGGCACGGGCACTCACCGATCCACGGTCTGCCGCCGCACTGCAAGCTCGCCGCGACCTTCGCCTTCGTCCTGGTCGTCGTGTCCACACCGCGCGAGGCGGTGTGGGCCTTCGGCCTGTACGCCGTCCTCCTCGCGGCGGTCACGGCCGCGGCCCGGATCCCGGCCGGCTTCCTGCTGCGCCGGCTGCTCATCGAGGTGCCCTTCGTCGCCTTCGCCGTGCTGATGCCCTTCGTGGCCGAGGGCGAGCGGGTCGACTTCCTCGGGCTCTCGCTCAGCGTCTCCGGCCTGTGGGGCGCCTGGAACGTGCTGGCCAAGGGCACGCTGGGCGTCGCCGCGTCCGTACTGCTCGCCTCGACGACCGAGCTGCGGGCGCTGCTGCTGGGCCTGCAGCGGCTGAAGCTGCCGCCGCTGCTCGTGCAGATCGCCTCCTTCATGATCCGGTACGGGGACGTGATCACCGACGAGCTGCGCCGGATGTCGATCGCCCGCCGCTCGCGCGGCTTCGAGGCGCGCGGGATCCGGCACTGGGGGGTGCTCGCCAAGACGGCCGGCGCGCTGTTCATCCGCTCCTACGAGCGCGGCGAGCGGGTCCACCTCGCAATGGTCAGCCGCGGTTACACCGGCTCCATGCCGGTGATCGACGAAGTCGCGGCCACGCGCGCCCAGTGGGCGTACGCGGCCGTACTCCCGGTGACGGCCCTCGCCGTCTGTCTGATGGGATGGACGCTGTGAACCCCTCCTCCACCTCGCCTTCGCTGGACGTGTCCGGCCTCGCCTACGCCTACCCGGACGGACACCAGGCCCTCTTCGGGGTCGACCTGACCGTGGGCCGGGGCGAGCGGGTCGCCCTGCTCGGGCCCAACGGCGCGGGCAAGACCACCCTGGTGCTGCACCTCAACGGCATCCTGGGCGGCGGGGTCGGCTCGGTGACCGTGGCCGGGCTGCCGGTGGGCAAGCGGCACCTCGCCGAGATCCGGCGCCGGGTCGGGATCGTCTTCCAGGACCCCGACGACCAGCTGTTCATGCCCACCGTCCGCGAGGACGTGGCCTTCGGGCCGGCCGCCGCCGGGATGCGCGGCGCCGAGCTGGAGACCCGCGTACGGGAGGCCCTGGAGCAGGTCGGGATGGCGGATTTCGCCGGCCGGCCGCCGCACCACCTGTCCTTCGGGCAGCGCCGCCGGGTCGCGGTGGCGACCGTACTGGCCATGCGGCCGGAGATCCTGGTCCTGGACGAGCCCTCGTCCAACCTGGACCCGGCTTCGCGGCGGGAGCTGGCCGACATCCTGCGCTCGCTGGACGTGACGGTGCTGATGGTCACGCACGACCTGCCGTACGCGCTGGAACTGTGCCCGCGCGCGGTGATCCTCAGCGAGGGGGTCATCGCGGCGGACGGCCGCACGCAGGACCTGCTGTGCGACGAGGAGCTGATGCGGGCCCACCGCCTGGAACTCCCCTTCGGCTTCGATCCGCGCTCGGTGTCGGTGGCGTAGGGGCCGACGGCTCGGAAGGCGCCGGCTCGGAAGGCGGCTCGGACGGCGCCGGCTCGGACGGCGACGGCATAAGCGCAGGCCCCGGCGCGTTGGAACGCTCGTGGACATCCAGGGTGTGGTGGCGGAGGGCTTCGAGCCCGTCAGGGACGCGTTCGTACGCAATTTCGAGGTGCTCGGGGACCGGGGCGCGGCCGTGTCCGTGTACCGGGACGGCCGCAAGGTCGTGGACCTGTGGGGCGGCACCAAGGACGCGAACGGCACGGAGCCCTGGACCGGGGACACCGCGCAGATCGTCCGCTCCGCGACCAAGGGCGTTGCCGCCGCCGTGCCGCTGCTGCTGCACCAGCGCGGGCTGCTGGACCTGGACGCGCCGGTGAGTTCGTACTGGCCGGAGTTCAAGGCGGGCGGCAAGGACAAGACCCTGGTCCGCCACCTGCTCGCGCACCAGGCCGGGGTGCCCGCGCTGGACCGCGGCCTGACCATGGCGCAGGCGGCGGACGGGGTGTCCGGACCGCGCGCGGTCGCCGCGCAGCAGGCCTTCTGGGAGCCCGGCACCGGGCACGGCTACCACGCGCAGACCTTCAGCTGGCTGCTGTCGGAACTGGTGCTGCGGGCGACCGGCCGGACCGTCGGCGGGATCCTGGCGGAGGAGATCGCCGAGCCGCTCGGGCTCGACTTCTGGATCGGCCTGCCGGAGGCCGAGGCGCACCGGGTGGGCCGGGTGGCGCCGGTGGAGCCGCCGCCGAGTGCGGGGCTGCTGCGGACCCGGCCGAAGAGAAACGTTTCGGAGGCCTACGCCGACCCGGACTCCCTCACCCGCCGCGCCTTCGCGGCCATCGACCCCCTGCCGGACGAGAACGACCCCGTCTACCAGGCCGCCGAACTGCCCGGCTCGGCCGGCATCGGCACGGCGCGCGCCCTGGCCCGCTTCTACGCCGCCACCATCGGCGTGGTCGAGGACGGCGCCCGGATCTTCACCCCGGCCACGACGGCGCTGGCCGGGCGGGAGTTCTCGGCCGGCCCGGACCGGGTGCTGGTGGTCGCCACCCGCTTCGGCCCGGGCTACATGCTGCACGGGCCCGCCTCGCCGCTGCTGTCCCCGGCCTCCTTCGGGCACCCGGGCCGCGGCGGCTCGCTGGCCTTCGCTGACCCGGAGGCGGGCATCGGCTTCGGTTACGTCACCAACGCCCACGCCCGGTCGGTCACCGCCGACCCGCGGGCCCAGACCCTGGTCCGGGCCCTGCGGTCGGCCCTCCAGCCCTCCGGGTCCTGCGGGTCCTAGCGTTCCCGTACGTCGGCCAGTACGGCCCCCGCATGCCCGATGAGGTCCCGCGGGGGCATCGGGAACACCGAGTCCGGGGTGCCGGCGGCCGCCCAGACCACCTCGTGCGCGAGCAGGGAACGGTCCGCGAGGACGCGGGTGCGGGTGCGGTGGCCGAAGGGCGGCACGCCGCCGATGGCGTACCCGGTGGTCTCGCGCACCAGCGCGGCGTCGGCGCGGGTCACCTTCCCCGCGCCGAGCTCCCGGCGCACCGCGTCCACGTCCACGCGGGAGGCCCCGTCCATCAGGACCAGCACGGGGACGCCGTCCGCGGCGAAGACCAGCGACTTGGCGATCTGGCTGAGCTCGCAGCCGATCGCCGCGGCGGCGTCGGCGGCGGTGCGGGTGCCGTCGGGGAAGGTACGGACGTCCAGGTCGCCGAGGCCGAGCTCGGCGAGGGCTTCGGCGAAGCGGGGGTGCGGAGTCGTCATGCGCCGACGCTACCGCCGCCCCCGCCCCGGGCGCGGCTGGATTGTGCGCGTGCGGCGCCGCTGCCGGGGCTCCGCAGACCAACGGAGCCCCGGGGAGCGGGTCAGGAGTTCAGGACCTGGGCCACGATCGGGCCCGCCGCGTCCGCGCCGTGGCCGCCGGCCTCGACCATCGCCGCCGCCGCCACGTCACCGCTGAAGCCCGTGAACCAGCTGTCCGGGCTGCCCGCGCCGTCGACCTCCGCCGAGCCGGTCTTCGCGCCCTTGTCCGAGCCGCCGACCGCGGCCATCGCGCCGCGCCCCGTACCGCTGGTGGCCGTCAGCTTCATCATCCGTACGAGCTGCGCCGCCACCCCCGGCTTCATCGGCCGCTTGGCCCGCACGAGGTCGCGGCCGTCCAGCGAGGCCTTGACGAGCACCGGCTGGCGGAACACCCCCGTCCGCGCGGTCGCCGTGATGGACGCGATGTTCAGCGGGTTCATCCGGATCTGGCCCTGGCCGATGTACTCCGCCGCCGCCGCGGCACCCGACGCGTCCGGGACCTCCCCGGGGAAGCTGGGGATGCCGATCTTCCACTGCTCGCCGATGCCGAAGACCTCGCGCGCCTCCTTCGGCAGCGCCGCGTTGTCGCCCACCAGCTTGATCTGCTTGATGAAAGCGGTGTTGCACGACTGGGCGAAACTCGTCGCGAAGGGCTCGTTGTCGAGCTTGAGGCCGTTCAGGTTCTTGAAGGTGCGGCCGTCCCACGGCACCGTCGCCGGACACTCGGCCACCTTGTCGGCCGCCACCAGCCCCCGGTCGAGCAGCATCGCCGCCGTCGCGATCTTCATCGTGGACCCGGGGGCGCGCCCGCCGAGCACGGCCGCGTTGTAGCCGTCCCTGCGGTGGTTGGCGATGGCCAGGATGTCCCCGGTGCTCGGCTTGACGGCGACCACCGAGGCCTCGGCGAACCGTCCCACCGCCTTCTCCGCGGCCGCCTGCACATCGGCGTCCAGCACGGTCTCGATCTGCCCCGGCTTGCCCTCCACCAGCGTCAGCAGGCTCCGCTTGGGGGCGTCCTGCGCGGCCGGCTCGATCCACACCTCGGCGCCGGCGGCGCCGCCCGCCTTCTCCCCGTACGTCTTGCGCAGGGCGTCCAGCACCGGGCGCAGGGACGGGTACTGCTCGGCCGTCAGCTCCTTGCCGTTGCGGTCGACGGCTTTGACCGGCGGGCTCGCCGGGGTGCCCGCGCGCAGTTTGTCGCCCCTCTGGAGCTGCGGGTGGATGATCTCCGGCTGCCAGTCCACCAGCGGCAGGCCGCTCGTGATCCCGCGCACCACCGTCAGCTTGGACTCGTACGCGAGGGGCTTGGTCACGCCCTCGTACGTGATCTCGGCGGCGACGGTGAACGGCACCGTGGTGCCGGCCGGCGTGCCCGCAGTGATCGCGGCCTTGGCCACGTAGGCCTTGGCCTTGTAGTCGGCGACGGCCGACCGGGCGTCCTGCGCGTTGTTCGTCAGGGCGGCGGCTGCCGGCGCGTCCCCGGCCGCCCACGCGGCGAGGAACGCCTTGGCGGTCTCGGCGATCTCCTTCTCGCTGACGGGCCCGCTGCCCTTCTCCGGTGTGTGCGCCGCCGCGCCGACCGCGCTGCTCTTCTTGCCGTCCCCCTGGTCGCCGGAGTCCCCGACCAGCGTGTACACCCCGTACCCGGCCCCGCCGAGCATCGCGAGCAATGTGCCACCGACGATGGCACCCTTCGTCGCCCCGTTCACGTACATCCCCGTCCCCCATTGATGGCTCCTGAACGTGTTCAAGAACCCTTGATGCGGACTCTACGTGAGCGAGCGAACGCACGTGCGGTTGTTACCGGACCGTCACATGCCGCCGGAGCTGCCGTCAGGCCCCCCTTCAGACCCAGGTGTCCAGCCACATCCGGCCCCGCCAGGAGTCCATGGGGAGGGTCTGTCCGGTGTAGATGGGCCAGAAGTAGATGAAGTTCCACACGATCAGGAGCACCAGGACCCCCGCCCCGACCGCCCCCAGCGCGCGCCGGCGTTCCGAGGAGCCCGCCGGGCCCAGCAGGGCGCCGATCATCATCGCCACCGCCAGGCACAGGTACGGGACGAAGACCACCGCGTAGAAGTAGAAGATGGTCCGCTCCTGGTAGTTGAACCAGGGCAGCAGGCCCGCGGCCAGCGCGCACGCGATCGCGCCCGCCCGCCAGTCGCGGCGCAGCAGCCAGCGCCACAGCACGTACAGCAGCGCGAAGCAGCCCGCCCACCACAGCAGCGGCGTGCCCAGGGCCAGCACCTCGCGGGCGCACTTGGCCGACTCCGTCGCCGGGCAGCCGTCGGTGCCGGGCGCGGGGGACTCGTAGAAGTAGGAGACGGGCCGGCCGAGGACCAGCCAGCTCCAGGGGTTGGACTCGTACGTGTGCCCCGAGGTCAGGCCGACGTGGAACTTGTAGACCTCGGTCTCGTAGTGCCACAGGCTGCGCAGCCACTCCGGCAGGAAGGACAGCGAGCTGCCCTGGTCGTTCTTGGCCGCCCAGTCGCGGAAGTAGCCGCCCTTGCCGTTGTCCGGGCTCAGGATCCAGCCCAGCCACGACATCAGGTACACGGCGACCGCCACCGGCACGGTCGACAGGAAGCCGGGCAGCGCGTCGCGGCGCAGCATCGCCGCGTACGGGGCGCCCGCGCCCGCGGTGCGGCGGGCCGCGGCGTCCCACAGCACGGTCAGGACGCCGAAGAAGGCCAGCACGACCAGGCCGTTCCACTTCGTGCCGAAGGCCAGGCCCAGGCAGACGCCGGCGAGGATCCGGTACGGGCGCCAGCCCAGGCCCAGCGTCTCGGCGATCCGCAGGTCCGGCCGGGTGCGGCCCTCCTCGTCCACCGGGAGCGCCGCCGCGAGCCTGGCCCGCGCCTTGTCCCGGTCGATGACCAGCGCCCCGAAGGCGGCCAGGATGAAGAACATCAGGACCAGGTCGAGCAGGGCGGTCCGGCTCATCACCAGGTGCAGGCCGTCCACCGCCATCAGCGCGCCCGCCAGACAGCCGAGGAAGGTCGAGCGGAACAGGCGCCGCCCGATGCGGCACAGCATCAGCACGGACAGGGTGCCGAGCAGGGCGGTCATGAACCGCCAGCCGAACGGGTCGAAGCCGAACATCCATTCGCCGAGCCCGATCACCCATTTGCCGACGGGCGGGTGCACGACGTAGCCCGGATCCAGGGGCAGCGGGATCCCGTCGGGGTTGGCGAGGATCGACTTGTCGATGTCCTTGGGCCAGCTCGCCTCGTAGCCCTGCCGGATCGTGGCCCAGGCGTCCTTGGCGTAGTACGTCTCGTCGAATATCACCGCCTTCGGGCTGCCCAGGTGCACGAACCGCAGCACCCCGGCGACCAGCGCCACCAGCAGCGGACCCGCCCACGCCAGCACCCGCTGCCAGGTGGCCCTCTCCGCGGCCGGGACGCCCAGGGCCGTCCACAGCTGCCCCGAGGGCCGCGCGTACGGGGGCACCAGCCGGGTACGGACGTCCGCGCGGCGGGCGGCCCCCGCGGGCGGCGCGTAGCCGAAGCCGCGCAGGCGGCGCAGCCAGACGGACGGCTGGGCGTCGGAGTCGCGCCCCGCCTCGGAGGCGGGCGGGGCCCCCGCGGGGCTGGGCGGCGGCGTCGCGGTACTGGTCACCGGGTCATCGTAGGGAACGCGGCTGTGCGTACCCCAGTGCCCGGGGGATCAAGGAGCGTCGCGGCGGGGCGGCGGGGCGGCTGAGAGGATGGGGCGGTGACCACTGACCAGCCCCGCGCCACCGACACCTCCCCCTCCCACGGCGCCCCGGGCGCCCCCGGCGCCCCCGGCGTCCTCGTCCTCGCCGGGACGCCGATCGGCGACCTCGCCGACGCCCCGCCCCGGCTGGCGGCCGAGCTGGAGCGGGCCGACGTGGTCGCCGCCGAGGACACCCGACGGCTGCGCCGCCTCACCCAGGGCCTGGGCGTGCACACCACCGGGCGCGTCGTGTCGTACTTCGAGGGCAACGAGTCCGCGCGCACCCCGGAGCTGGTCGAGGCGCTGGAGGCGGGCAAGCGGGTGCTGCTGGTGACCGACGCCGGCATGCCGTCCGTCTCCGACCCCGGCTACCGGCTGGTCGCCGCCGCCGTGGAGAAGGACATCAAGGTCACGGCCGTGCCCGGGCCCTCCGCCGTCCTCACCGCGCTCGCACTGTCCGGGCTGCCGGTGGACCGGTTCTGCTTCGAGGGGTTCCTGCCGCGCAAGGCGGGCGAGCGCCTGGGCCGGCTGCGCGAGGTGGAGGGCGAGCGGCGCACGCTCGTCTACTTCGAGGCCCCGCACCGGCTCGACGACACCCTGGCCGCGATGGCCGAGGTGTTCGGCGCGGGCCGCCGGGCCGCCGTGTGCCGTGAGCTGACCAAGACGTACGAGGAGATCAAGCGCGGCGGACTCGGCGAGCTGGCCGCCTGGGCGGCGGAGGGCGTGCGCGGCGAGATCACCGTCGTGGTCGAGGGCGCCCCGGCCGCGGCGCCGGGCGACGTGGACGCCGAGGAGCTGGTGCGCAGGGTGAAGGTGCGCGAGGAGGCGGGGGAGCGCCGCAAGGAAGCGATCGCCGCGGTCGCGGCGGAGGCGGGGGTACCCAAGCGCGAGGTCTTCGACGCGGTGGTGGCGGCAAAGAATGCGGCACAAAAGGTGCCGCAAGTCGGTAAAGAGCTAACCTGAAAAGCAAAGCTCAGACCGCGCGCCGGGCGCTTTGGGCATGAGTCGCCCAAAGACCGTCCAATACTGGACATGGCCTGATGCGCTCCCGCCCGAAGAGGCGTCCACTGGCAATGGCACCAGTGGAACAAGAGGAGCTGGCATGAGTGAGATCGCTGACACCCCGGTACCCGTACCCGTCGCCGTACCTGTCGCCGTACCCGCCGTCTCCACACCTGCCGTGCAGACCGTGCACGAGGCCTACTCGTTCGCCTGCATGAAGTGCGGGTACGGCTGGGAGCAGGCGTACGAGATCGAACACCACGTCGACGGCCAGGGTCAGCCGTTCATCATGTACACGGTCAACGGGGAGCGGGTGCCCTCTCCGCTGTCGAACCCGACCTGCCACAACTGCGGCGGCCACGTCGTGCGCATCATGCGGGCCGGCCAGGTCTCCTCCGTCCTCGGCATGATCGACCACCTCTACCACCACCGCATCGCCCCCGGGATCGCCGGACCGGTGCCCGCGGGCGAGAACGTCCCCCGGGCCCCGAAGCCCCCGAAGCCGCGCAAGGCGACTCACCTGCACGACGCGCCGGGACCCGTCTCCCTCGACGAGGCCGACCGGCGACGGGGCCTGTTCGCCCGCCTGATGGGGCTGCTGCGCCGGTCATAAGATCGGCCGTATGAGCACCACGAGCACCGCTTCGAAGGACGCCCCGCCGCCGCTGCCCGAACCCCTCCGGGTGGCGGTGGCGGATTCCCACACCCACCTGGACATGCAGTCCGGCACCGTCGAGGAGGGCCTGGCCAAGGCCGCCTCCGTCGGCGTGACCACCGTGGTCCAGGTCGGCTGCGACGTGAAGGGCTCGCGCTGGGCCGCCGAGACGGCCGCCGCGTACGAGAACGTCCACGCGGCCGTGGCCCTTCACCCGAACGAAGCCCCCCGCATCGTGCACGGCGACCCCGACGGATGGTCGCGGCAGGGCGCGCGGGCCGGCGGCGGCGAGGGCGCGCTCGACGACGCGCTGGCCGAGATCGAGGCGCTCGCCGCGCTCCCGCACGTGAAGGCGGTCGGCGAGACCGGACTGGACTTCTTCCGCACCGGCCCCGAGGGCATGGCCGCGCAGGAGCGTTCCTTCCGGGCCCACATCGAGATCGCCAAGCGGCAGGGCAAGGCACTCGTCATCCACGACCGCGAGGCCCACGCCGACGTGCTGCGCGTCCTGCGCGAGGAGGGCGCGCCGGAGCGCACGGTGTTCCACTGCTACTCCGGGGACGCGGAGATGGCCCGTGAGTGCGCCGCCGCCGGGTACTACATGTCCTTCGCCGGGACCGTCACCTTCAAGAACGCCGCGCCGCTGCGCGAGGCCCTGGCGGTGGCCCCCCTGGAGCTGGTGCTGGTCGAGACGGACGCACCGTACCTGACCCCGGCGCCGTACCGCGGACGGCCCAACGCGCCCTACCTCATTCCGCTGACGGTACGGGCGATGGCAGCGGTCCGCGGCCTCGACGAGGACGCCCTGGCGACGGCGCTGGCCGCGAACACGGCGCGCGCCTTCGGGTACTGACGCACACCCGTTCGCCACGCTGGGTAGCCGCACGACTTTGGTGAGTGACGGTCGCTCCGCTAGGGTGCCGTGCCCGAAGCAGCGGGTACGGACCAGTGGAGCGAGCGTCGTGAGCGATAGCCCTTTCACGGAGGTGCACGGGGGCGGGGCCGGCCCGGTGTCCTGGCCGGCCCCGTTCCCGGGCCCCGGCCCTGAGCCCCGTCCGGACCACCGGGAGCCCGGGCCCGGCGTGCCCTCGCCGCGGGGCGGCTCGGGGCGACGGGCCCGGGGCCGCGGGGCGCCCGAGCCGCAGGAGCAGCCGCCCACCGGCCGCCGCCGACGCGCCGAGACGGGCCTGCCCGTCCTGCCGGAGCCCTTCCCGCCGGAGCCCTTCCGGCCCGCCCCGGTCCGGCCCGCCCCGGTCCTGCCCCAGCCGGTCCTGCCGGCTCCGGGGCGCGGCACCGGGCGGCGTCGGGCTGCGCCCGCCGGGCTGGGAGCCCGACGCTCCGGCGCCCTCCTCGCGCCCACCACCACCGGGACCTGGCGGCGGATCGTGCCCCAGGCCCTGGTCGTCGCGTTCCTGGCGGGCGGCACCACGGCCTTCGTCGCCGCTGACAAGACGGTGCGGCTCACCGTGGACGGGGTTCCGCAGACCCTGCACACCTTCGCCGACGACGTCGACGAACTGCTCGCCGCCGAAGGCCTCGGCGTCGGCCCCCACGACCTCGTCGCCCCGGCCCCGGGAGACGCCCTGGATGACGGGGACCAGGTCGTCGTGCGCTACGGCCGCCCCCTGCGGCTCACCCTCGACGGACAGCAGCGCCAGGTGTGGACCACGGCCGGCACCGTGGACGGAGCCCTGCGCCAGTTCGGCATCCGCGCCGAAGGCGCCTACCTCTCCGCCCCGCGCACCGCCCCCGTACCGCGCGCCGGCCTGACCCTCGCGGTGCGCACCGAACGCAGCGTCACCTTCATGGCCGACGGCCGCGAGACCACCCTGCGCACCAACGCCGCCACCGTCCAGGAGGCCCTCGGCCAGGCGGGCATCACCCTGCACGGCCAGGACACCACCTCGGTGCCGCCCGGCGCCTTCCCGCGCGACGGCCAGACCGTCACCGTGCTCCGCATCACCGGCACCCGCGAAGTCCGCGAGGAACGCATCCCGTACGAGACCGAGAGGGTCAAGGACGCCGCCCTCTTCGCCGGCACCGAGGTCGTCGAGCGCGCCGGCCGGCCCGGGGCGCGCCGGGTCACGTACAGCCTGCGCACCGTCAACGGCGTCCGCCAAAAACCCCGCCGGATCGCCGAGGAGACGTTCCGCGAGCCCGTCACGCAGCTCGTCAAGGTCGGCACGACGCCACTGCCCGCCTCCGTCGCCGGAGCGGACGGCCTCGACTGGGGCGCCCTGGCCCAGTGCGAGTCCGGCGGCCGCCCCGCCGCGACCGACCCGTCAGGGACGTACGGCGGCCTCTACCAGTTCGACGTCCACACCTGGCATGCCCTCGGCGGCAACGGCCGCCCCCAGGACGCCCCGGGCCCGGAACAGACGTACCGGGCGAAGAAGCTCTACGTGCAGCGGGGGGCGAGCCCCTGGCCCCACTGCGGCCGTAGGCTTTACCGGTGAGCACCGCAGAGCAGCAGCCCGAAAAGACTTCCGACGCCCTTCTCGGCGCGGCCGACATCCGAGAGCTGGCCGACGCCCTCGGCGTACGCCCGACGAAGCAGAAGGGGCAGAACTTCGTCATCGACGCCAACACGGTGCGCCGGATCGTGCGCACCGCCGAGGTGCGGCCGGACGACGTGGTCGTCGAGGTCGGACCGGGGCTGGGCTCGCTGACGCTCGCGCTGCTGGAGGCCGCGGACCGGGTCGTCGCCGTCGAGATCGACGACATCCTGGCCGCGGCGCTGCCCGCGACCATCGAGGCGCGGATGCCGCAGAAGAAGGACCGTTTCGCGCTGGTCCACTCCGACGCGATGCTCGTGGAGGAACTGCCCGGCCCGGCGCCGACCGCGCTCGTCGCGAACCTGCCGTACAACGTGGCCGTCCCGGTGCTGCTGACCATGCTCGACCGGTTCCCGAGCATCGAGCGGACCCTGGTCATGGTGCAGGCGGAGGTCGCCGACCGGCTCGCCGCCGAGCCGGGCAACAAGGTGTACGGGGTGCCCTCCGTCAAGGCCAACTGGTACGCGCACGTCAAGCGCGCCGGGTCCATCGGCCGCAAGGTCTTCTGGCCCGCGCCGAACGTCGACTCCGGTCTCGTCTCGCTCGTGCGGCGCACCGAGCCGATCAAGACCACCGCCACCAAGGCGCAGGTCTTCGCGGTGGTCGACGCGGCCTTCGCGCAGCGCCGCAAGACGCTGCGCGCCGCACTGGCCGGCTGGGCCGGGTCGGCTGCGGGCGCGGAGGCGGCCCTGGTCGCCGCCGGCATCTCGCCGCAGGCGCGCGGGGAGTCGCTGACGGTGGAGCAGTTCGCCGCGATCGCCGAGCACAAGCCGGCGGCGGACAGGCCCGCGCTGTGAGCGCGGCGGCGCGGGTGACCGTACGGGTTCCGGCGAAGGTCAACGTGCAGCTGGCGGTCGGTGCGGCGCGGCCCGACGGATTCCACGACCTGGCCAACGTGTTCCTCGCGGTCTCCCTGTACGACGAGGTCACCGTGACCCCCGCCGACGGGCTGACGGTCACCTGCGCCGGCCCGGACGCCGACCAGGTGCCGCTGGACCGTACGAACCTGGCGGCGCGGGCCGCCGAGATCCTCGCGGCCCGGGGCGGGATCGACCCCGCCGTGCACCTCCACATCGCCAAGAACATCCCGGTCGCCGGAGGCATGGCGGGCGGCAGCGCCGACGGCGCGGCGGCCCTGCTGGCCTGCGACGCGCTGTGGGGGCTGGGCACCCCGCGCGAGGAACTGCTGGACATCTGCGCCGAGCTGGGCAGCGACGTCCCCTTCAGCCTGGTGGGCGGCGCGGCGCTGGGCACCGGGCGGGGCGAGGTGCTGAGCCCGCTGGAGGCGGGGGCGTTCCACTGGGTGTTCGCCGTGGCCGACGGCGGGCTGTCCACCCCGGCGGTGTTCCGGGAGTTCGACCGGCTGGCCGGGGGGCGCGGGATCCCGGTCCCGCAGGCCTCGCCGGCCCTGTTGGCGGCCCTCGCCTCGGGTGACCCGGACGCGCTGGCGGCGACCCTGGCCAACGACCTCCAGCCCGCCGCGCTCTCGCTGCGGCCGCGACTGGCCGACACCCTGGCGGCGGGCACCGAAGCCGGTGCGCTGGCCGCGCTGGTCTCGGGGTCGGGGCCCACGACGGCCTTCCTGTGCCGGGACCCGGAATCCGCCGAGAAGGTCGCCGCGGCCCTGCTCGCCTCGGGCACCTGCCGGGCCGCGCGTGTGGCGTCCTCCCCGGCCCCGGGCGCGACGGTCCTGCCGTCCTGAGGTCACGACCACAGCGGGTCTCGGCGACTGTCTCGTCGAGCGTTCCCCCCGGAGGGTGGCGTACTCAGACGGGAGTTGAGTACCCGCACCCTGGTGGGGGGAGCGGCGCGGGCGCGAGCGTACGGGTATGGGACACACCGCCTCCGAACTCGCCGCCGCGACGCCCCCCGCGCGGGACCGGTACGTCGACCTGTTGCGCGTCGCCTC
Organism: Streptomyces sp. NPDC060031; assembly: GCF_042736805.1. Taxonomy (NCBI): domain Bacteria; kingdom Bacillati; phylum Actinomycetota; class Actinomycetes; order Kitasatosporales; family Streptomycetaceae; genus Streptomyces; species Streptomyces sp. NPDC060031. The sequence goes on along the minus strand of NZ_JBHWVM010000027.1, from coordinate 26,974 downwards.
GCTCGGTACCGTCATCTGCGGGCACTGGCTGATGGCCGCCGTCAGCGGGGACGGGATCGGGAACCTGCTCGCGGTGCTGCCGGCGCTGCAGGTGCTCACCTGGGGGCTGCAGGTCATGCCCGTGTTCTTCTTCGTCGGCGGGTTCTCCCACGCCCTGTCCTACCGGTCCGTGCGCCGCAAGGCCGACGGGCCCGTCTACGCCGCCTTCCTGCGGGCCAGGCTGCGGCGGCTGCTGCGGCCCACCCTCGTCTTCGTCCTCGTCTGGACCGCCTTCGCACTCGCCGTGCAGCTCGCCGGCGGCGGTGACGGGCGGCTGTCCGGGGCCGCGCTGCGGCTGGTGACGCAGCCGCTGTGGTTCATCGGGATCTACCTCGCCATGGTCGCCTTCACCCCGCCCCTGCTGAGGCTGCACGAGCGGTGGGGCTGGGGCGCCTTCGGGGCGCTCGCGGGCGCCGCGGCGCTCGTGGACGTACTGCGCTTCGCGCTCGGTGTGCCGTACGTCGACTTCCTGAACTTCGGCTTCGTCTGGCTCGCCGTCCACCAGCTCGGCTTCCTGCGCGCCGACGGCCGCCTGCGCCGCCCGCGGCGCCCCGCCGCTCTGGCCGCCGCCGGACTGCTGGGCGCCGTCGCCCTGGTCGCGTACGGGCCGTACCCGCTCTCCATGGTGGGGATGCCCGGCGAGAAGGTGTCCAACATGGCCCCGCCCACCCTCGCCCTGCTGTGCCACGGGACGTGGCTCGTCGGGGCGGTGGAGCTGCTGCGGCGCCCCGCCGGCCGGCTGCTGGCCCGGCCCCGCGCCTGGCGCGCGGTCGTCGCCGCCAACGGGATCGCCATGACCGCCTTCCTGTGGCACCTCACCGCCATGCTGGCGGTGTACGCCGCCCAGCTCGGCCTCGGCTTCGCACTCCCCGACCCGGCCTCCGCCGCTTGGTGGGCGCAGGTGCCGGTGCGGATCGTGGCCGCGGCCGCGCTGACCGGCGTACTCGTGGCCGCCTTCCGGCGCTTCGAGGCCCCCGGCAGCAGCAGCGCCGCACCCGGCCCGGGCCCCGGGCCCGTGGCCGCCGCCGGGATCACCCTGTGCCTGCTCGGGATTCTGGGCCTGTCCATGACCGGCCTCGGCGGCCTCCTGCACGGCCACAGCGCCACTCTGGTCGCGCTCCCGCTCACCGCGCCCGCCGCGATCGGCATGGCGCTGGGCGGCTGGCTCCTGGTGGAACGGTCCGCCGCCCCCCGGAGGGTTAGGCTGAGGGGCTGATCCACCCCCCTTACCTGGAGCGCGTCTGATGGCCGTCAATCTGGTCAATGTCGAGGCAGTCAGCAAGGTGTACGGAACCCGTACCCTGCTCGACGGCATCTCCCTCGGCGTGTCCGAGGGGGACCGGATCGGTGTCGTGGGCCGCAACGGCGACGGCAAGACCACCCTCATCCGCATGCTCGCCAAGCTGGAGGAGCCCGACACCGGCCGGGTCACCCAGTCCGGCGGCCTGCGCATGGGCGTACTCACCCAGCACGACTCCCTCGACCCCGCGGCCACCATCCGCCACGAGATCATCCGGGACATGGCGGACCACGAGTGGGCCGGCAACGCGAAGATCCGCGACGTGCTGACGGGCCTCTTCGGCGGCCTGGACCTGCCCGGCTTCGGGCAGGGCCTCGACACCGTCATCGGCCCGCTCTCCGGCGGCGAGCGCCGCCGCATCGCGCTCGCCCAGCTGCTCATCGCCGACCAGGACCTCCTGGTGCTCGACGAGCCCACCAACCACCTCGACGTCGAGGGCATCTCCTGGCTGGCCAAGCACCTCCAGGAGCGCCGCTCCGCCCTGGTCTGCGTCACGCACGACCGCTGGTTCCTGGACCAGGTCTGCACCCGCATGTGGGACGTGCAGCGCGGTGACGTCCACGAGTACGAGGGCGGCTACAGCGACTACGTCTTCTCCCGCGCCGAGCGCGACAGGATCGCCGCCACCGAGGAGTCCAAGCGGCAGAACCTGATGCGCAAGGAGCTGGCCTGGCTGCGCCGCGGCGCCCCCGCGCGCACCTCCAAGCCGCGCTACCGCATCGAGGCGGCCAACGAGCTCATCGCCGACGTGCCGCCGCCGCGCGACACCTCCGAGCTGATGAAGTTCGCCAACGCCCGCCTCGGCAAGACCGTCTTCGACCTGGAGGACGTCACCGTCCAGGCCGGCCCGAAGACGCTGCTCAAGCACCTCACCTGGCACCTGGGCCCCGGCGACCGCGTGGGCCTGGTCGGCGTCAACGGCGCCGGCAAGACCTCCCTGCTGCGGGCCCTCGCCGAGGCCGCCCGCACCCAGGGCGAGGTCCAGCCCGCGGCCGGCTCCGTCACCGTCGGCAAGACCGTCCGGCTCGCCTACCTCTCCCAGGAGGTCGGCGAACTCGACCCCTCCCTGCGGGTCCTGGAGGCCGTTCAGCGCGTGCGCGACCGGGTCGACCTCGGCAAGGGCCGCGAGATGACGGCGGGCCAGCTGTGCGAGCAGTTCGGCTTCACCAAGGAGAAGCAGTGGACGCCGGTCGGTGACCTGTCCGGTGGTGAGCGGCGCCGGCTGCAGATCCTGCGGCTGCTGATGGACGAGCCCAACGTCCTGTTCCTCGACGAGCCCACCAACGACCTCGACATCGAGACCCTCACCCAGCTGGAGGACCTCCTCGACGGCTGGCCCGGCTCGATGATCGTGATCTCCCACGACCGGTTCTTCATCGAGCGCACCACCGACACGGTGATGGCGCTGCTCGGGGACGCGAGCCTGCGGATGCTGCCGCGCGGTCTGGACGAGTACCTGGAGCGACGTCAGCGGATGATCGAGGCGGCCGCCCCGGCGCCCGCCCCGGCCTCGGCAAAGTCCACGGCATCGGGCGACTCCCGCGCCGCGAAGAAGGAGCTGCAGAAGATCGAGCGGCAGCTCAACAAGATGGCGGACCGGGAGAGCGGCCTGCACGCCCAGATCGCCGAGAATTCCACCGACTTCGACAAGGTCGCCAAGCTCGACGCCGAGCTGCGCGAACTGATCTCGGGCCGGGACGAGTTGGAAATGCGCTGGCTGGAGCTGGCCGAGGAGGCGTAGGCGCCCCCCTTTGCAACTGGCCGGATAACGACGGCGTCACGGGCCGGTCCTCCCTTGGGAACAGGGGGCGGACCGGCCCGTTGTATGCGCGCCGTCAGTGATAGAAAGGTCATCCCCCCACCACCCGACGCCGAAGGTTAGCGCTGATGACCGAGCCGCCCCAGCCGCCGAACCAGCCGCCGACGCCTTCCGGTTACGGGCACCTGCCCGGTCCGCCGCAGCCCGGTTACGGCTACCCGCCGCCCACCGGCCAGAACCCGTACGCCCAGCAGCCCCAGCAGCAGCCGCCGTACGGTCAGCAGCCCCCGGGCGGCGCCTACGGCTTCCCGCCGCCGCCCCCGCACATGCCGCCCGGCATGCCGATGGGCGCCCCCGGGATGCCGCCGCCGTCGAGGAAGCGGGCGACCGTGCTGATCGCGGCCGCCGTCGCCGGCGTGCTCGTCCTCGGCACCGGCGCGTACTTCGCCTTCTTCGAGGGCGAGGGCAAGGGCACGGACCAGCCCGTCGCGCAGGGCTCGACGCCCGCCGACGACAAGCCCTCCGCCTCCGCCTCCGTGGACAGCGGCGACGGCAGCGGCAACGGCGGGGGTACGCCGAGTGACCTCAACGCCGGCCGCAAGCAGGGCGAGGACAAGGTCCTCTGGCTCAAGACCAGCAAGATCGACGGACCCGGCGCGGGCGTCGACGCCACGGGCCAGTGGATCGTCGGCGGCACCGTCGTCAAGTCGGTCTGGAAGTCCCTCACCGGCTACGCGGCGGCCGACGGCAAGGAGAGCTGGACGCTGGCCTTCCCGGCGGTCGTCTGCGCCGTCACCGGCCAGACCACCGCCGACGGCAAGACCGTCGTCATGTACAAGGACGGAGAGTCCGACTCCGCCCACTGCAACCAGATGCGGATGGTCGACCTCAAGACGGGCAAGGAGGGCTGGTCGCACGAGGTGCCCAAGGAGGGCCTCTTCGACATCTTCACCTCCCCGAACCTCGCCATCACCGGTGACACGGTCGTCGTCAACCGGCTGGGGCAGAGCAGCGCGTTCAAGGTCTCCACCGGCGACAAGCTCTTCTCCTCCAAGCAGCCCGACGGCTGCCAGCCCGACGACTACGCCGCCGGCAACGGCAAGGTGATCGCGGTGGCGACCTGCCAGGACGGGGACCACACCGTCGAGGTCCAGGACGCCGACCCGGTCACCGGGAAGAAGACCTGGAGCTACCGGCTCCCCAAGGGCTTCAAGGTCACCACCGTGTACGGGCTGGACCCGATCGTCCTCGACATCGGCAACGACGAGAAGAAGGAACGCTCGATCATCGTCCTGGGCCCCGACGGCAAGCCGCGCGCGACCGTCGCCGGCCAGGGCAGCTTCGCGGCGAGCTGCGGGCGCGGCTTCGAGCGGTCCCTCCAGTCCTGCGGCTCCGCCTCCGTGGACTCCAACACCCTTTACCTGCCCACCGCGCCCGACGCGGGCAAGGGCAACGAGCTCGTCGCCTTCGACCTGGGCAGCGGCAAGGAGAAGTGGCGCACCCCGGCGGGCGAGGGCCGCACCTTCGTTCCGGTCAAGGCCGCCGGCGGCCAGGTGGTCGTCTACCGCCAGGCCGAGGACGACAAGGGCGGCGAGGTCCTCACCATTCCGGCCGGCGGCGGCACTCCCACCGCGGTCCTGCGCAACCCGTCCGGCCCCGCCGCTCCGATCGAGAGCTCCTTCAGCTCCCCGAGGATCGACTACGCGGACGGCCGGTTCTTCCTCTCCGCCTCCAGCCTGCGCGCCCAGGGCAAGGACGAGAAGTTCCTGATGGTCTTCGGCAAGTGAACGAGTCCACCGAGCGCCCACCGAGAGGCAGCAGTACACGATGAGCACCCCGCCGCCCCCCAGCCAGCCGCCGTCCGGCGGTTTCGGCGCGCCGCAAGACCCCCGGCCGTCCGTACCGCCCGTGCCGCCGACGGCCCCGCAGCCGCCGGCGCAGCCCCCGGCCGCCCCGGCGCAGCCGCCGACCGCCCCCGGGCAGGCCGCGTACGGCTACCCGCAGGCGAGCTACGGCTACCCGCAGCAGCCCGGCGCCCAGTCGCCGTACGGCGCGCAGACCACGCCCATGTACGCGGCCCAGGCCCCGGCCGCGGGCTCCGCGGCCGGCGGCAACGCGGTGCGCACCCAGCTGATGATCGTCGGAGCGGCCCTGCTGGCCATCGTCCTCATCGTCGGCGGCGGCTTCTGGTACGTCTCCGACGACGGCAAGGGCGGCGCTTCGAACACCACCGCCGACGGCGGTCCGAGCACCTCCCCGGGCGGTGACAAGGGCAAGTCCCCGGCCGGCGCGGTCGGCAGCGAGAAGCCGCCGAAGAGCACCAAGTCGAAGACGCTGCTCAACCTCGCGATGCCCAAGCCGGACGACATGGTCACCGTCCGCGGCTCCTGGATCACCGACACCACTTACATCAAGTCCGATGTGACGAAGGTCGTCGGCTACAACCTGGTCGACGGCGGCAAGAAGTGGGAGACGCCGCTCCCGGCCAACATCTGCGCGGCGACCTCGTACGTCTCCGACAACAAGACCGCCATCATGTTCGACGAGGCGCTGCCGACGGCCGACCGGAAGTACCCGCAGTGCACCCAGGTCGGCGTCATCGACCTGAACACCGGCAAGCTCCTGTGGTCCGCCACCGCCAAGTCCCAGACCAGCGGCGACAAGGCCGTGGTCTTCTCCGAGGTGACCCTCAGCGGCCAGACCGTCGCCGCGGGCGGCCTCTACGGCGGCGCGGCCTGGAACCTCGCCGACGGCAAGCCGCTGTGGACGCCCAAGGTCGACGGCGAGGGCTGCTACGACCTCGGCTACGCCGGCGGCCCGGCCCTCGCCGTGATCCGCAAGTGCGGCCGCATCCCGAACCAGACCCTGTACGCGCAGGCGCTCGACCCGGTCTCGGGCGCGCCGAAGTTCTCGTACAAGCTCTCGCAGGGCATCGAGTGGGCGAGCATCGTCTCGACCAAGCCGCTGATCGTCTCGGCCAACATCAACAACACGGCCAAGAACGCCACCGGCGTCAGCGACCTCTTCGTCCTCGACGACGCGGGCCAGCTGAAGGCGCGCATCCCGCTGACCTCGGGCAACTTCAACCCCAAGTGCGGGGGCACCGAGGTCGAGAAGTGCGTCAACATGGTGGTCGGCAACGGCAAGATCTACATGCCGTCGTACGAGCACCAGGGCACGGCGGAGGTCGGCAAGACCAACGAGATCGTCTCCTTCGACCTGGAGACCGGCAAGCAGACCAGCGACCGCGCGGACGCCGGTGAGCGGTACGAGATCATGCCGCTGCGGATGGACGGGTCGAACATCATCGCGTACAAGATCCCCCCGTACGACAAGGGCGGTCAGATCGTCACCATCGACACGGCGACGATGAAGGAGACCCTCCTCATGGAGAACCCGGCGGACAAGGCGTCCCAGCGCGCCGAGACCCAGTACCCGCCGGAGGGCGCGGAGTACCGCTACCACAACGGAAAGCTGTTCATCTCGCGTCCCTCGGTGCGCAAGTCCTCCTACGACAACGGCGATCCCGAGTACCTCTTCGTCTCCTTCACCGCCAGCTGACCGGCGCAGCCACACCCGAAGCCCCCGAACGGTCCGTACCGATCGGGGGCTTCTCTTCGGTATCCGCCTCGCGCCGTCGAACAAGCGTGTAGCTTGCCGGGTCAGAAGGGTGGGGGGTGGGTGGCGCGATGGGCGTACGGGTCATGGTGGTCGACGAGCACCGGCTGCTGGCCGAGGCGCTCGCCTCGGCCCTGAAACTGCGCGGCCACCGGGTCCTCGCGGCGGCAGCCCCGGCCGCGGGCGCCGCCGAACTGGTCATCAGCCGCGCCCCGGAGGTCTGCCTCCTGGGCACGGCGACCCCCGCCGAGCCCGGGGTCTTCGAGCCGATCGTGCGGATCAAGCGGGAACGCCCGCAGATCGCCGTGGTCGTGCTCGGCCCGGTGCCGAGCCCGCGCGGGATCGCGGCGGCCTTCGCCGCCGGCGCCTCGGGCTACGTACGGCACGACGAGCGCATCGAGGGCGTGGAGCGGGCGCTGGCCAAGGCGCGGGCCGGCGAGGTCGCGATCTCCCCGCAGCTGCTGCAAGGGGCCTTCGCCGAGCTGCTCAACCCCGCCGCCCAGCCCGACGACGAGGGCAGCAGACTGCTGCGGCTGCTCACCCCGCGGGAGGTCGAGGTGCTGGTCCGGGTCGCGGAGGGCGAGGACACCCGGCTCATCGCCGCCGGGATGGCGATCGCGCCGAGCACCGCCCGTACGCACGTGCAGCGGGTGCTGATGAAGCTGGGCGTGGGCTCGCGGCTGGAGGCGGCCGCACTGGCCGCGCGCACCGGCCTGCTGGACCGGGCGGGGCTGCCGTCCGGGGTCGCGCAGCTCTGAGGATTTCCCCGGCGGGGCGGAATCAGGTATCCAGTGTCAGCACGCGCAATCGCGCGCGCCCCCGCGCGAGAGGTAATGGACCGTTGAGCAAATACCTGGTGACCGGCGGCGCCGGCTATGTGGGCAGCGTCGTCGCGGCGCACCTCCTGGAGGCGGGCCACGAGGTCACGATCGTGGACAACCTCACCACCGGTTTCCGGTCGGGGCTGCCCGAGGGCGCCGAGTTCATCAACGCCCGGATCCAGGACGCGGCCGAGTACCTGGACTCCTCCTACGACGCGGTACTGCACTTCGCGGCCTCCTCGCAGGTCGCCGAGTCCGTGGCGAACCCCGGCAAGTACTGGGACAACAACGTCGGCGGCACCCTGGCCCTGCTCACCGCGATGCGCGGGGCGGGGGTGCGCAAGCTGGTGTTCTCCTCCACCGCCGCCACCTACGGGGAGCCGGTCGAGGAGCTGCTCACCGAGGCCTCGGTGACCGCGCCCTCCAACCCGTACGGGGCCTCGAAGCTGGCCGTCGACCACATGATCGCGGGGGAGTGCGCGGCACACGGCCTGGCGGCGGTGTCCCTGCGCTACTTCAACGTGGCGGGCGCGTACGGCCAGTACGGCGAGCGGCACGACCCCGAGACGCACCTGATCCCGCTGGTGCTGCAGGTGGCGCTGGGGGAGCGGGAGTCCATCTCGGTGTTCGGCGAGGACTACCCGACCCCGGACGGCACCTGCGTCCGCGACTACATCCACGTGGCCGACCTGGCGCGGGCCCACCTGGACGCGCTGCGGGTGGCCGCCGAGGGGGAGCACCTGATCTGCAACCTCGGCAACGGCAGCGGTTTCTCGGTCCGGGAGGTCATCGAGACCGTCCGCAAGGTCACGGGGCGGGAGATCCCGGAGATCGTCTCCCCGCGCCGCCCCGGCGACCCGGCGGTGCTCGTCGCCTCCGCGGAGACGGCCCGCGAGAAGCTCGGCTGGAGCCCGGCCCGCTCCGACCTCACCGGCATCGTGACGGACGCCTGGAACTTCGCGCGCACGCACCGCTCCTGACCGCTCGCGACCGTCGCGCCCGCGCGCACCGCTCCGCGTTCCATCCGCCCCCGGCGCCACCTCGGCGCCGGGGGCGCGTGTGTCTGCGGTGCGCGCCGTCGGGGGGCGCTGTGCGCGGGCGCCCGGCGTGCGCACGCCGAGTGAAATGCCCACCGTGCAACTGCCCGTGGCACAGGCCCTCCCGGAACCCCCCTTCCGGGCCTTCCGGACAGTCGAATTCGAGCCACCGCAAAGGCCGTTCGAGACCGCCCCGCCGGAAAATCGCGTGGAAAACTTCTGCTATTCGGCCAACCGCGAGCGGCCCCCGGCCCTACGCTGATGCGTGACACCGGTGGGGGCCGGTGTTGATTCAGGGGTCGAGACAAGTCGGGTACGACGTCCGGTCCGGGGTAGTTGCAGAGATGTCTCGGCGGCGGCCGCGGCAGCTGTGGGCCACCCGGTCCGGGCGCCGTACCCGCCGCCGTCCGTTCCCCGACCCTTGGGGGTTTTGTGGTTCGTATCCGTGTTCTCGTGGTCGACGATCACCGCATCTTCGCCGAATCCCTGGCCGCCGCACTGGCGGCCGAGCCGGACGTGGACGTGTCCGCGGCCGGCAGCGGCCCCGCCGCGCTGCGCTGCCTCGAACGCGCGGCGGCCGAGGGCCGCCGCTTCGACGTCCTGCTGGTCGACGCCGACCTCGGCGCGGTCGTCGGCGCCGTGCCCGCGCAGCGGGAATCCGGCTCCGGCCCGGGCGCCGGGCCACCGCCCGGCTCCGACGGCATCGCACTGGTGGCGGGCGTACGGGTGTCCCACCCCGGGGTCCGCACGGTCGTCCTGGCCGAGCGCGACGACCCGCGCCGGGCCGCCCTCGCCCTCCAGGCGGGAGCCTCCGGGTGGGTGGCGAAGGACTGCTCGCTCTCCCGGCTGCTGGCGGTCGTCCGCGGGGTCCTGCGTGAGGAGACGCACCTGCCGCCCGCGCTGCTCACCGGAGTGCTCCGGGAGCTGACGGCGGCGCGCAAGCACCGTACGGACAGCGAACGGCTCGTGGAGTCCCTCACCCCGCGCGAACACGAGGTGCTGCGCTGCATGGTGGCGGGGCTGGGCCGCAAGGACGTGGCCGCGCGGCTGTTCCTGTCCCCGCACACCGTCCGCACCCACATGCAGAACGTGCTGGGCAAGCTCGGCGTGCACTCCACCCTGGCGGCGGTGGCACTGGCCCGGCGGGCCGGCGTACGGCCCGCGGACCTAGCCGGGGACGTTGTCGAACGGAGCGGTCAACTGGCGTAGCAGCGCGGCCAGATCGCCGCGCTCGGTCCGCGAGAGCTGGGCCAGGATCGCCCGTTCCTGGGCCAGCAGCCCGGCCAGTGCCTGGTCGGCGCGGTCGCGGCCCTCGGGGGTGAGCCGCACCAGGACCCCGCGGCGGTCGCTGGGGTCGGGCAGCCGTTCGACGAGGCCCTTCTTGGCAAGGCGGTCGATGCGATTGGTCATGGTGCCCGAGGTGACCAGGGTCTGCGTCAGCAGCTGTCCCGGCGAGAGCTGGTACGGTGCCCCGGCACGTCGCAGGGAGGTCAGGACGTCGAACTCCCAAGGCTCCAGGCCGTGCTCGGCGAAGGCCAGTCTGCGCGCGCGGTCGAGGTGGCGCGCGAGCCTGCTGACGCGGCTCAGTACCTCGAGCGGTTCCACGTCGAGGTCAGGGCGTTCCCGCCGCCATGCCGCGACCAGTCGGTCGACCTCGTCCTCCATGCCGATCAGTGTAAGGGGTCTGTCGATGTGAAGTCTCTTCACATCAAGAATCTCGTGCTGATGTTTCTTGACGTCAAGATATATTCTGGGCGACCATGGGGCATGGAGGTGGCCGGAACGGCTTCCGTTTCCGACTGCCCCACCAGCAAGGAGGCTCGAACATGCATTCCGATACCGCCTCGGCCAGGATCGCCACCTCCACCGCACCGTCCGCACCGACCTGGGACCCGCAGCAGTACCTCCGACACGCCGGCCACCGAACCCGGCCCTTCCTGGACCTCCTGGCCCGCATACCGGAGCTGCCCGCCCGGCCCGCCCGCATCGCCGACCTCGGCTGCGGCCCCGGCAACGTCACCACCCTGCTCGCAGACCGCTGGCCCGAGGCCCGCATCACCGGCTTCGACCTCTCCCCGGAGATGCTCCACCGCGCGGACGCGGAGCACGCAGGCCCCACGCGCGCGGGCGGCAGCCTCGACTTCCGCCCGGGAGACCTGGCCGACTGGCTCCCCGAGGAGCCCTACGACCTGATCGTCTCCAACGCCGCCCTCCAGTGGGTCCCCAACCACCCCGGCTCCTTCGCCGCCTGGATCAACGGGCTGCGCCCCGGCGGGACCTTCGCCTTCCAGATCCCGGGCAACTACACCGCCCCCAGCCACCGGCTCCTCGCCGACCTCTGCGACACCCCGCGCTGGCGGGCGCGGCTCTCCGGGCACGGGGCGCGCTACGTCCACTTCCTCGAAGCCGCCGAGTACCTGGAGCGGTTGACCGAGCTCGGCTGCGCGGTCGAGGCGTGGGAGACGACGTACCACCAGCTCCTCGACGGCCCCGACCCGGTGCTGGACTGGGTCAAGGGCACCGCACTGCGGCCGGTGCTCACAGCCCTGGGGGACGACCGGGAGTCCGTCGACGCCTTCCTCGCCGAGTACCGGGACCTGCTGCGCGGGGCCTACCCGGCCGGGCCGCGGGGCACCGTGTTTCCGTTCCGCCGCATCTTCGCCGTCGCCCGCAAGGAGGCATGACCGTGCTCAGCGCCGTCGACCACGTGCAGCTCGCCGCGCCACCGGGCTCGGAGGACCGGCTGCGCGCGTACTACCAGGACGTCCTCGGCATGACCGAGATCCCGAAGCCGCCCGTCCTCGCGGCGCGCGGCGGGTGCTGGTTCGCCGCCGGGCCGGTGCAGCTGCACCTGGGCGTCGAGGAGGAGTTCCGGCCCGCCCGCAAGGCGCACCCGGGGCTTCGGGTGACCGGCATCGAGGCCTACGCGAGACGACTGGAGGAGCGGGGCGCGAAGGTCGTCTGGGACGCCGACCTGCCGGGCCACCGCCGTTTCTACTCCGAGGACCCCGTGGGCAACCGGCTCGAGTTTTTGGAACCCTTCACGACATGAATCGCCTGAGCCGCCTGAGCCGCCTGAGCCGCCTGAGCCGCATGTGACGCGACGGCGCCCCGCCACCGGATCCGCGGTGACGGGGCGCCGTCGTGTGCACGCCTTCGCGTACGGGGCTCAGCTCTTGCGGTGGCCCACCAGCCGCGGCTTGGACTCCAGCCCGTCCAGCCCGTGCCAGGCCAGGTTCACCAGGTGCGCCGCGACTTCGGCCTTCTTCGGCCGGCGCACGTCCAGCCACCACTGCCCGGTCAGCGCGACCATCCCGACCAGCGCCTGCGCGTAGAGCGGGGCCAGCTTCGGGTCGAAACCGCGCGCCTTGAACTCCAGGCCCAGGATGTCCTCGACCTGCGTGGCGATATCGCTGATCAGCGAGGCGAAGGTGCCCGTGGACTGGGCCACGGGGGAGTCCCGCACGAGGATCCGGAAGCCGTCCGTGTACGACTCGATGTAGTCCAGCAGCGCGAACGCCGCCTGCTCCAGCAGCTCCCGCGGGTGCCCGGCCGTCAGTGCGCCCGTCACCCCGTCGAGCAGCTGGCGCATCTCCCGGTCCACGACGACCGCGTACAGGCCTTCCTTGCCCCCGAAGTGCTCGTACACCACCGGCTTGGACACCCCGGCCTTCGCCGCGATCTCCTCCACCGAGGTGCCTTCGAAACCCTTCTCCGCGAACAGGGTCCGACCGATGTCCAGCAGTTGCTGACGCCGCTCCGCGCCCGTCATCCGGACCCGGCGGCCGCGCTTGGGCTTGTCGCTGCTGGAGGTACTGCCGTCGATCGCCACGCCCCCCATCATGCCGCGTTCGACTCGTTTTCCCTGCGCCGGGCGTCGAGGCGGGCCTCGGAGGGCCAGCGCACGTCCGAGGCCCAGCCGGCCTGCTCGAACCAGCGGATCAGCCGCGCGCTGGAGTCGACCTGGCCGCGCAGCACGCCGTGGCGGGCCGAGGTCGGGTCGGAGTGGTGCAGGTTGTGCCAGGACTCCCCGCAGGAGAGCACCGCGAGCCACCAGACGTTGCCCGAGCGGTCGCGGGACTTGAAGGGGCGCTTGCCCACCGCGTGGCAGATCGAGTTGATGGACCACGTCACGTGGTGCAGCAGCGCGACCCGTACCAGGGAGCCCCAGAAGAACGCCGTGAACGCGCCCCACCAGGACATCGTCACCAGGCCGCCCACCAGCGGCGGGATCGCCAGCGAGAGCATCGTCCAGAAGATGAAGTCACGCGAGATCCGACGGATCGCCGGGTCCTTGATCAGGTCCGGGGCGTACTTCTGCTGATCGGTCTGCTCCTCGTCGAAGAGCCAGCCGATGTGCGCCCACCACAGGCCCTTCATCAGCGCCGGCAGGGTCTCCCCGAAGCGCCACGGCGAGTGCGGGTCGCCCTCGTGGTCGGAGTACTTGTGGTGCTTGCGGTGGTCGGCCACCCAGCGCACCAGCGGACCCTCGACCGCCATCGAGCCCATCACGGCCAGCGTGATCCGAAGCGGCCGCTTCGCCTTGAAGGAGCCGTGCGTGAAGTAGCGGTGGAAGCCGATGGTGATGCCGTGGCAGGCCAGGAAGTACATGAACACCATCAGGCCGAGATCCAGCCAGCTCACCCCCCAGTCCCAGGCCAGCGGGATCGCCGCCAGCAGTGCCAGGAAGGGAACGGTGATGAAGAGCAGGAGCGCGATCTGCTCGACGGACCGCTTGCTCTCGCCGCCGAGTGTCGCGGACGGCTCGGACGGCTCGGACGTATCGGAGGGCGTGGCGCCCTCGATCACATCGGGGCTGGTGGTCATGGATGTCCCCTGGGGGTGAGGTCGGCAGGTGTCGCATCACGGTCCCTACGGACCCGTAACCTACGGCGACGTAAGTATGGCAAAGCTCAGCCCCGCGGCAAGAGGAGCTCGCCCGGGACCCCCGCCGAGCGGTTCCCCGTCCCGCCTGGTGACACGTATACCGAGGCACGAGGGCGGGACACCTATCCTGGTGTCGTCGGACAGCGCGGTCCGCACGGGCAGCCCGAGCTGCGCATCAGGATCGGCCACGGCCGCGCGCATCCCGGGAGCCCACCTCCCAGTAGCGCTCGAACACTGCAAGGAGCCGCACCTGTGAGCAGTGCTGACCAGGCCCCCGCCCGCACCACGGAAGCCGCCGCGAACGCAGAGCTGCGCGCGGACATCCGCCGCCTAGGCGATCTCCTCGGCGAGACCCTCGTACGCCAGGAGGGCCAGGAACTCCTCGACCTCGTCGAACAAGTGCGCGCCTTGACCCGCACCGACGGCGAAGCCGCCGCCGCGCTGCTCGGCGACACCGATCTGGAGACCGCCGCCAAGCTGGTGCGCGCCTTCTCCACCTACTTCCACCTCGCCAACGTCACCGAGCAGGTGCACCGCGGCAAGGAGCTGCGCGCCCACCGCGCCGCCGAGGGCGGTCTCCTCGCCCGCACCGCCGACATGCTCAAGGACGCCGATCCCGAGCACCTGCGCGCGACGGTCCGCAACCTCAACGTCCGCCCCGTCTTCACCGCGCACCCCACCGAGGCGGCCCGCCGCAGCGTCCTGAACAAGCTGCGCCGCATCGCCGCCCTGCTGGAGGAGCCCGTCGCGGGAGCCGGCGAGCGCCGCCGCCACGACCTGCGCCTGGCCGAGAACATCGACCTCGTCTGGCAGACCGACGAGCTGCGCGTGGTCCGCCCCGAGCCCGCCGACGAGGCCCGCAACGCCATCTACTACCTCGACGAGCTGCACGCCGGCGCCGTCGGCGACGTCCTGGAGGACCTGGCCGCCGAGCTCCAGCGCGTCGGCGTGGAGCTGCCCCCGGGCACCCGTCCGCTCACCTTCGGCACCTGGATCGGCGGCGACCGCGACGGCAACCCCAACGTCACCCCCGACGTCACCCGGGACGTGCTGATCCTCCAGCACGAGCACGGCATCACCGACGCCCTCGAACTCGTCGACTTCCTGCGCGGGCTGCTGTCGAACTCCATCCGCTACACCGGAGCCACCGAGGAACTCCTCTCCTCCCTCCAGGCCGACCTGGAACGCCTCCCCGAGATCAGCCCGCGCTACAAGCGGCTGAACGCCGAGGAGCCGTACCGCCTCAAGGCCACCTGCATCCGGCAGAAGCTCGTCAACACCCGCGAGCGCCTCGCCAAGGGCATCCCCCACGAAGAGGGCCGCGACTACCTCGGCACCGCCGAGCTGCTCGCCGACCTCACCCTCATCCAGACCTCGCTGCGCGAGCACCGCGGCGCGCTCTTCGCCGACGGCCGCATGGACCGTACGATCCGCACGCTGGCCGCCTTCGGCCTCCAGCTCGCGACCATGGACGTACGCGAGCACGCGGACGCCCACCACCACGCGCTGGGCCAGCTCTTCGACCGGCTCGGCGAGGAGTCCTGGCGCTACGCCGACATGCCGCGCGACTACCGGGGCAAGCTCCTGGCCAAGGAACTGCGCTCGCGCCGCCCGCTGGCCCCCACCCCTGCCCCCCTCGACGCCGCCGGGCAGAAGACCCTCGGTGTCTTCGGCGCCATCAAGGACGCCTTCGAGAAGTTCGGCCCCGAGGTCATCGAGTCCTACATCATCTCGATGTGCCAGGGCGCCGACGACGTCTTCGCCGCGGCCGTACTCGCCCGCGAGGCCGGGCTGCTCGACCTGCACGCCGGCTGGGCCAAGATCGGCATCGTCCCGCTCCTGGAGACCACCGACGAGCTGCGCGCCGCCGACGTCATCCTCGACGAGATGCTGGCCGACCCGTCCTACCGGCGGCTGGTCTCGCTGCGCGGCGACGTCCAGGAGGTCATGCTCGGTTACTCCGACTCCTCCAAGTTCGGCGGCATCACCACCTCCCAGTGGGAGATCCACCGCGCCCAGCGCCGGCTGCGCGACGTCGCCCACCGCTACGGGGTGCGGCTGCGGCTCTTCCACGGCCGCGGCGGCACCGTCGGCCGCGGTGGCGGCCCCTCGCACGACGCGATCCTCGCCCAGCCCTGGGGCACCCTGGAGGGCGAGATCAAGGTCACCGAGCAGGGCGAGGTCATCTCCGACAAGTACCTCGTCCCCTCGCTGGCCCGCGAGAACCTCGAACTGACCGTCGCGGCGACCCTGCAGGCCTCGGCCCTGCACACCTCCCCGCGCCAGTCCGAGGACGCGCTGGCCCGCTGGGACGCGGCGATGGACATCGTCTCCGACGCCGCGCACGGCGCGTACCGGGCGCTCGTCGAGGACCCGGACCTGCCGGCGTACTTCTTCGCCGCGACCCCGGTCGACCAGCTCGCCGACCTGCACCTGGGCTCGCGCCCCTCGCGCCGCCCCGACTCCGGCGCGGGCCTCGACGGCCTGCGCGCCATCCCGTGGGTGTTCGGCTGGACCCAGTCCCGCCAGATCGTCCCCGGCTGGTACGGGGTCGGCTCGGGGCTGAAGGCCCTGCGCGAGGCCGGCCAGGGCGACGCGCTCGCCGAGATGGGCAAGCGCTGGCACTTCTTCCGCAACTTCCTGTCCAACGTCGAGATGACGCTGGCCAAGACGGACCTGCGGATCGCCCGCCACTACGTCGACACCCTCGTGCCCGAGCACCTCAAGCACGTCTTCGCCCGGATCGAGGCCGAGCACGAGCTGACCGTGCGCGAGGTCCTGCGGATCACCGGCGGCGAGCGGCTCCTGGACTCCAACCCGGTGCTCCAGCAGACCTTCTCCGTCCGCGACGCCTACCTGGACCCGATCTCCTACCTCCAGGTGTCCCTGCTGGCCCGCCAGCGCGCGGCGGCCGAGGCCGGCGAGGAAGTGGACCCGATCCTCTCCCGCGCCCTGCTCCTCACGGTCAACGGAGTCGCGGCCGGCCTGCGCAACACCGGCTGAGCGGGCCCGTACGGGAAGAGCCCCGCACCGGGACGGTGCGGGGCTCTTCCCGTGGACCCCTGTGGAGGCGCTCTCAGGAGTTGTACGCCGACTGGGCGCGCTCCAGGCCCTCGGCGATCAGGCATTCCACCGCGTCGGCGGTGCGGTCCACGAACCAGTCGAGTTCCTTGCGCTCCGTGGAGGAGAAGTCTTTCAGCACGAAGTCGGCGACCTGCATGCGCCCCGGCGGGCGGCCGATGCCGCAGCGGACCCGGTGGTAGTCCGGGCCCATCGACTTCGTCATCGACTTCAGGCCGTTGTGGCCGTTGTCCCCGCCGCCCAGCTTCAGGCGCAGCGTCGGGTAGTCGATGTCCAGCTCGTCGTGGACCGCGACGATCCGCTCCAGCGGCACCTTGTAGAAGTCCCGCAGCGCCGTCACGGGGCCGCCGGACAGGTTCATGAACGACATGGGCTTGGCCAGCACCACCCTGCGGTTCGCGGGGCCGGGCGGGCCGATGCGGCCCTCGACCACCTGGGCGCGGGCCTTGTGCGCCTTGAACTTCCCGCGCATCCGGTCCGCCAGGAGGTCGGCCACCATGAACCCGATGTTGTGGCGGTTGCCCGCGTACTCCGGCCCGGGGTTACCGAGGCCGACGACCAGCCAGGGCGCCGCCGCGTCGTCCGACATCAAAAGCTCCTTATACGAGAACGACCGCCGTCCCGCTCCAGTGGAGCCGGACGGCGGTCGGTCAGCAAGTGCTGAGGGGGAAGGGCGAGGCTCAGGCCTCGGTGCCCTCGGCCTCGGCGGCCGGCTCCTCGGCCTGCGGGGCGACGACCTGCAGGACGGCGATGTCACCGTCGACGGCCAGCGTGGTGCCGGCCGGCAGGACCAGGTCCTTGGCGTGGATGGTGTCGCCGGCCTGGAGGCCCGCGATGGAGACGGTGACCTCGGTCGGGATGTGGGTGGCCTCGGCCTCGACGGAGATGGTGTTCTGGAGGGTCTCCAGCATGTTGCCGCCGGCGGCCAGGTCGCCCTCGGTGACGATCGCGACGTCGACGGTGACCTTCTCGCCCTTCTTGACGATCAGGTAGTCGACGTGGGAGATCGAGCGCTTCAGGGGGTGCTTCTGCACGGCCTTCGGGATGACCAGCTCGGTGCCGGCGCCCTCGATGTCCAGGGAGATCAGGACGTTGGGGGTGCGGAGCGCCAGCTGCAGGCCGTGGCCCTCGACGTTGACGTGCTTCGGGTCGTTGCCGTGGCCGTAGATGACGCCGGGAACCAGCGCGTCGCGACGGGCCTGGCGGGCGGAGCCCTTGCCGAAGCTGGTGCGGAGCTGGGCGGAAAGCTTGACCTCGGACATGCTCACTCCTCGTGGGGTGACGGAAATCGGACGAGTCACCCGGCCGGAACGGCCTGCTACGAAGAGCGCGTCGATAACGGAGAGCCGGTACCCCAAAAGGTACGGCCTCCCTCGCCGAGCAACTCGCAGAGTCTACCCGGCGGGGAGGCCGTACCTCAAAAGGATCTTCTGTGGTCCCTGTTACTGCCGCTCTTCGTTACTGCTGCTCTTCGAAGAGGCTGGTGACGGAGCCGTCCTCGAAGACCTCGCGCACCGCGCGGGCGATCATCGGGGCGATCGACAGGACCGTGATCTTGTCGAGTTCAAGGTCGGACGGGTCCGGCAGGGTGTTCGTGAAGACGAACTCGCTGACCTTGGAGTTCTTCAGGCGGTCGGCCGCCGGGCCCGACAGGATGCCGTGCGTGGCCGTCACGATGACGTCCTCCGCGCCGTGCGCGAAGAGCGCGTCGGCGGCGGCGCAGATGGTGCCACCCGTGTCGATCATGTCGTCGACCAGGACGCAGACGCGGCCCTTGACCTCACCGACGACCTCGTGGACGGTCACCTGATTGGCGACGTCCTTGTCACGGCGCTTGTGCACGATGGCCAGCGGCGCGTCCAGGCGGTCGCACCAGCGGTCGGCCACGCGCACGCGGCCGGCGTCCGGGGAGACGATCGTCAGCTTGGAGCGGTCCACCTTGGCGCCCACGTAGTCCGCGAGGACCGACAGGGCGGAGAGGTGGTCGACCGGGCCGTCGAAGAAACCCTGGATCTGGTCGGTGTGCAGGTCGACCGTCAGGATGCGGTCGGCGCCCGCGGTCTTGAGCAGGTCGGCGACCAGGCGCGCCGAGATCGGCTCGCGGCCCTTGTGCTTCTTGTCCTGACGGGCGTACCCGTAGGACGGGACGATCACGGTGATGGAGCGTGCCGACGCGCGCTTGAGCGCGTCGATCATGATCAGCTGCTCCATGATCCACTTGTTGATCGGAGCCGTGTGGCTCTGGATCAGGAAGCAGTCCGCGCCACGAGCCGACTCCTGGAAGCGGACGTAGATCTCACCGTTCGCGAAGTCGAAAGCCTTGGTCGGCACGAGGCCGACTCCCAGCTGGTGTGCGACCTCCTCGGCCAGCTCGGGGTGGGCGCGGCCGGAGAAGAGCATGAGCTTCTTCTCGCCGGTCGTCTTGATCCCGGTCACAGCACTGTCTCCTCAGACGTGGGAAAGCTGCTCGCCCCCATGTGCGTCCGTCCCGCACACGGTGAGCCAGCCGAATTGCGTGCACTATCACGGTACGCCGTCTCCGACGCACCCGTTTCCGGTCAGTTCACCTCAGCGCTGGTCGGAGTCCTCCGAGGCCGCCGACTGAGCCGCTGTCGCGGCGGCACTTCCCGGACGCTTGCGGGCCACCCAGCCCTCGATATTCCGCTGCTGGCCACGGGCCACGGCCAGCGCGCCGGCGGGCACATCCTTCGTGATCACCGAACCGGCGGCCGTGTAGGCGCCGTCCCCGATGGTGACGGGAGCCACAAACATGTTGTCCGAGCCCGTCTTGCAGTGTGATCCGACGGTGGTGTGGTGCTTGTGCTCGCCGTCGTAGTTCACGAAGACGCTCGCGGCGCCGATGTTCGTGTACTCGCCGATCGTCGCGTCGCCCACGTACGACAGGTGGGGCACCTTGGTGCCCTCGCCGATCGTCGCGTTCTTCATCTCCACGTACGTGCCGGCCTTGGACTTGGCGCCGAGGTTCGTCCCCGGGCGCAGGTACGCGAAGGGCCCGACGGTCGCCGACTCGCCGACCACGGCGTTGTCGGCCACCGTGTTGACCACGGTGGCGCGCGGCCCGACGCGGGTGTCCTTCAGGCGGCTGTTCGGGCCGACCTCGGCCCCTTCGCCGATGTGGGTGGTGCCGAGGAGCTGGGTGCCCGGGTGGACGACGGCGTCCTGGCCGAAGGTGACCGTGACGTCGACGAGGGTGCTGGCCGGGTCGATGATCGTCACGCCGGCGAGCATGGCGCGCTCCAGCAGGCGTGCGTTGAGCAGCGCGCGGGCCTCGGCGAGCTGGACGCGGTTGTTGATGCCGAGGATCTGGCGGTGGTCGGCGCCGACGGCCGCGCCGACGCGGTGGCCGGCCTCGCGCAGGATGCCGAGTACGTCGGTGAGGTACTCCTCGCCCTGGCTGTTGTCGGTGCGGACCTTGCCGAGCGCCTCGGTCAGCAGGGCGCCGTCGAAGGCGAAGACGCCGGAGTTGATCTCGCGGATGGCGCGCTGGGCGTCGGTGGCGTCCTTGTGCTCGACGATGGCGGTGACCGCCCCGTCGGCGGCGCGGATGATGCGTCCGTACCCGGTGGAGTCCGGCACCTCGGCGGTGAGCACGGTGACGGCGTTGCCGTCGGCGCCGTGCGTGGCGACGAGGGAGCCGAGGGTCTCGCCGGTGAGCAGCGGGGTGTCGCCGCAGACGACCACGACGGTGCCTTCGACGGTGCCGCCGAGCTCTTCGAGCGCCATGCGGACGGCGTGGCCGGTGCCGTTCTGCTCGTGCTGGACGGCGGTGCGGACGTCGGCGTCGGTCCCGGCGAGGTGCAGGGTGACCTGCTCGCGGGCGTGTCCGACGACGACGACGAGGTGGGCGGGGTCCAGCTCACGGGAGGCGGCGACGACGTGACCGACGAGCGAGCGCCCGCTGATCTCGTGCAGAACCTTGGGTGTGGCCGACTTCATGCGGGTGCCTTCACCCGCTGCGAGTACGACGACGGCTGCCGGGCGGTTGGCGCTCACGGGTGTGCCCTTCGGCTTCGGGTGGTGGACCCGTGAAGGATACCGGTGCCCGAAGTGCCCCCGGACTGGCGGCCGTGGCCGTGCCGGGCGGGGAGAGCGCATGAGAAAGGGTCCCGACCGGTGGTCAGGACCCGAATTCTTGAGAAGCTCCCCTGTCAGGACTCGAACCCGAACATAAGGCACCAAAAGCCTCAGTGCTGCCAATTACACCACAGGGGATAGCGGATATCGCCTAATCGGACATTTCGCGAGACCGATCAAGCTGGCCGTCCCTACTATGCCGTACCACCTGCCCTCACCGCGACGGCACTCGGCCGAGCCGTTTCGAGGACAAGTAATGCCGGAGCCGAAAGGGAGGGCGCCCGTAGGCTGGACGGCATGACCGGTACGGGGGAAGAACAGGACGGGGCGGCAGAGCGGGACGGGCCGTTGTGGTGGGAGAGGCGGCGGGGAGCCGCACTGGATGTGGGGCTCGGCGGGGTGTCCGCCGTCGAGTGCGCCTTCGAGGGGGTGTCGTTCGCCCACGAGGCCGGGGTGCCCGTGGCCGTCGGGGTGCTGTTCGGGATCGTGGTCGGGGCCGCGCTCGTGCTGCGGCGGCGCTGGCCGATCGCCGTGGTGCTCATCAGCATCGCGGTGTCGCCGGCCGCCATGGGGTTCCTGCTGGGCGTGGTGGGGCTGTACACCCTCGCCACCTCCGAGGTGCCCCGGCGGATCACCGCGATCCTCACCGCGATGTCGCTGGCCGCGACGTTCGTGGTGATGTACATGCGGACCCAGGGGGACGTGGAGGCCGACCGCACGCTCGTCATCGTGCTCTCCGGCTTCGTGGCGGTGGCGCTGACCGTGCCGCCGGTGCTGCTCGGCCTGTACATAGGGGCCCGGCGGCGGTTGATGGAGAGCCTGCAGGAGCGGGCGGACTCGCTGGAGCGGGAGCTGTCGCTGCTGGCGGACCGGGCCGAGGAGCGGGCCGAGTGGGCCCGTACGGAGGAACGCACCCGGATCGCGCGCGAGATGCACGACGTCGTGGCACACCGGGTGTCGCTGATGGTGGTGCACGCGGCGGCCCTGCAGGCGGTGGCCGCCAAGGACCCGGTGAAGGCGATGAAGAACGCCGCGCTGGTGGGTGACATGGGGCGCCAGGCGCTGACGGAGCTCCGGGAGATGCTCGGGGTGCTGCGCGCCGAGTCGCCCAGACCGGTGCCCGCGATGGTGGCGCCCTTGGCGCTCGTCGGGAGTTTCGAGGACGGGCCGTCGCTGGAGGAGCTGGAGGCGCTGGTCGGGCAGTCCAGGGCCGCCGGGATGGCCGTGGAGCTGGACGTCCGGGGCGCGGGGGCCGGGGCGGGGCCGGCCGCCGGCTACCCGGCGGAGGTGCAGCAGACGGCGTACCGCGTCGTGCAGGAGGCGCTGACCAACTGCCACAAGCACGCGCCGGGCGCGAAGGTCGTCGTACGCCTGGCCCATCGCGACGGGGAAGTGGCCATGCAGGTGGAGAACGGGCCGTGCGACGGCAAGGCCGATGAGCCGGGGCTGCCGAGCGGTGGCAATGGGCTCGTCGGGATGCGGGAGCGGGTGCTCGGGCTGGGTGGGGTCTTCGTGTCGGGTCACACCGACGAGGGCGGGTTCAGGGTCTCGGCGGTGCTCCCGGTCCGGTAGGCGGCCCGGCGCCGCTGCCGGGGCTCCGCCCCGGACTCCCGGGGGCCGGCCCCCGGGAGCGGCGCCGCACCGTCAGGACGTCGTGAGGCGGATGGGCTGGAGGCCCGTCAGGAGGAGGGTGAGGGCCTCGTCCAGGCTTCCGCCCAGGTACCAGTCGCCGGTGTGGTCGATGCCGTAGACGCGGCCCTCGCGGTCCAGCGCCAGGTGCGAGCCCCCGTCGGCCTCGACGCCCAGCGGACACAGCTGCGTGGACAGCGCGCGCCCGAGATCGGCGAAGGTACGGGCCAGGTGCAGCCCGGTCAGGGGGTCCAGCCGCACAGCCGCCGGGGCTATCTGGCGGCCCGGACCGGGGGCGGTGACCGTCAGGCCGCCGAATTCGGCCCACGCCTCGACGGCGGCGGGGAAGACGGTGTGCCGGTGCCCGGCCCGGGTGGTGTGGTCGCGCAGCGCGTCGGCCCAGTACTCGGCCTGCTTGATGTCCCAGCGGCCGGGCTCCCAGCCGGCGGTGCGCAGGGCGGAGTCCACGGCGACCGGGAAACGGGTCGTCGAGGAGCGGTCGTAGGAGGCTGAGGTGGCGGTCATGGCGGCTACTCGGAATGGGTGAGGTCGACGGGGCGTACGCCGAAGTGGGCGAGGAGGGGGTCGCAGGAGCGGCACGGCGGTGCGTAGCTGCCGTGCAGCGGGTCGCCGTCCTCGCGGATGCGGCGGGCGGTGATCTTGGCGTGCTTCAGGGAGCGGCGCGCCTCGCTCGGGGTGAGCGGCTTGCGGGACGCGCGCTTGCTGCGGGCGCCCTCGACGGCGGCGAGGTGGCGGGAGAGCAGTATCGCCTCCGGACATCGGCCGGTGAAGCGTTCGCGCTGGCCGCTGGTGAGGGTGTCGAGGAAGTCCTGCACCAGGGGGTGGAGCACGGGCGGCTGGTCGGCCTTGCCGGCGGTGCCGGTGAGGGTCTCGCCGCGTACGGAGAGCGCGGCGGCGACCGTGGGGAGGATGCCGTCGCGGCGGAACCGCAGGGCGGGCGCGACGGGGCGGCCGTCCGGGCTGCTCCAGCGCAGGCGGGGGTCGCCGGCGGCCGCGCCGTCGGTGCCGGTGATTCCCGGCGGGCCTGCGGGACCCGGGTGTCCTGCGAGGTGTCCCGCGGGGCCCGGGGAGCCCGGGGCCGTCGCGGCCCCTTCGGCTCCCGCGGCGCCTGAAGCGGGGTCAGCCGGTTCTGTGCGTGTTGCCGTGTTGTGCATGGTTGCGCTTTCCCTCCCGTGGCCGCGGTGGTGGCCGCTGTCGCGCACGCCCCCGTGCTGCGGGGACAGCCTGTCAAATGTCCCCTGTCGTGTGGAAGCGGGGTCGAATATTCGTATCAATTCGGATCTTCCCGGCCGCTCGGCCGGTGCCCGCCCCGCAGGCGGGTGACGCTCTTGCCGAAGCACATAGGCTGTCTCGAACCAGCCAGATCCAGCAGGGGGCTACCGCCATGACGACAGGTCGGCTCGGGCAGCAGGCCGCGCCACCCAACGCCGCTTACTCGGGGCAGGTCGTGCATTTCCCGGACCCCGTCCGGGCCGCTCGGCATCCCCACGGAGTACGCATCGACGGGGGCGGGCATCCCGACTTCTCCCCGTACGCCCGCGCTGCGGTGGAGATCGCGGATCCGCCGGAGGGCTTCGGCGTGGACGAGCTGCGGCTGACGGACTACGTCTCCGCGAACGCCGCCATGCAGGCCGTCGGCCACGAACTGTGGGACACGGTCGGCCCGGTGGCGACCCCGCACGGCTGGACCTGGCACCACGTGGCCGGCAGCCGCCGGATGGAGCTCGTCCCGGTCGAGGTGAAGGCCCTGCTGCGGCACCACGCGGGACTGGCGACGGCGCCGGTGGACCACGACAAGCGCGGCACGCGGGCATTGCAGGAGCTGCGCCCGGTGCACATGGGGCTGCCGAAGTCGGTGGTCTCGGTGTCCGAGCAGCAGGTGCAGGGCATCGAGGAGGACCTCGGCTACCGGCTGCCGGAGGCGTACCGCTCGTTCCTGAAGGCGGCGGGCGGCTGCGCGCCGGTGGGCGCCGGCCTCGACGTGGACCTGGGGCTGCTGGTGGACCAGCCGTTCTTCACGGTCCGCGAGGAGGCGGCGGTCAACGACCTCGTGTACGTCAACAAGTGCCTGCGCGACCACTTGACTAAGGACTACCTGTGCGTGGCCTTCGCCCAGGGCGGGCTGCTCGCGGTCAAGGTGAGGGGCGAGGGCATCGGCTCGGTCTGGCTGTCCCCGTACGACGACGCGCGCGACCGGGACGGATGGTCGGTCCAGGAGCGTGTGGAGCGGCTGTTGCTGCCGTGCGGTACGGATTTCGACGCCTTTCTGGAGCGGCTGGCCGGCAATCCGCCGGAGCTGGAGACGGTGGCCGGTCTGATGGTGGACGGCGGATTCGCGCGTTCGGTTCCGGTGGTGACCGGCGCCGGTTCGGGGCCGGCGGCGAC
Source organism: Streptomyces sp. NPDC060031 (assembly GCF_042736805.1). NCBI lineage: Bacteria > Bacillati > Actinomycetota > Actinomycetes > Kitasatosporales > Streptomycetaceae > Streptomyces > Streptomyces sp. NPDC060031. Next base: position 2,302 of record NZ_JBHWVM010000027.1, on the reverse strand, counting down.
GCCGGTGGAAGGGTGACGGCGCGATGGTGACGTTTGCGCAGGCGCAGGAGCGCGCCGAGGAGTGGATCAACGGGGACGTGCCCGCCTATCAGCACCGTGAGGTGCGGGTACGGGAGTTCGGGCTCGGGTTCGTGGTGTGGGCCGAGGACCGCGCGGCGGCGCCCGTCTCGGGCGGCGGCCGGCAGCGGCTGGTCATCGCGCGCGACAGCGGGGAGGTGACGCTGTGGCCGGGGCTGCCGGTGGGTGAGGTGATCCGCCGGTACGAGGAGGAGTACGGGGCGTCGTCCGTGGCCGCGGCTTCGGAAGCCTCGGTTCCGCCGCCGCGGATCGACTCGGAGCAGACCTCGTTCATGCTGAGCCCGCCGGAGTGGCTGCAGGAGGCCGCGGACCGGGCCGGGATCCCGGCGGCGCCGGCGCCGGTGCCTGCGGCGGCCCCCGCGCCGGAGCCGGTCGCGGTTGCGGTTCCGGAGCCGGAACCGGTGGTGGAAGCTCCGGCCCCCGCTCCGGCTGCTGCCGCCGCCGCGGTCGCCGCTGACGTCGAGGCGCCCGAGCCGTTCGATGCCGGGCCGGCTCCCGTGCCGCTGCGGCGCGGGGGCGAGATCCCGTACGAGCCGACCGCCAACGACGGTGTGCCGGCCGGGGCCACGCCGTGGGCCGGGACCGATGTGAACTCCGGTTCGGACGACGCGTCCGTACCGCTGCCGGCGACGGTGTTCGCGCCGCCGCTGTCCGGTTCGGACCTGGAGGACGCGCCGCGCCCCGGGGTGGCCCCCGAGGCGAAGACGACCCTGATGGCGGGCGGCAGCCAGCTGCCGAAGACCGCTGTCGCGCCGGCCCTGAGCAGTGACATCGCCGACGCCCCGACCAGCAAGGCCCGGGTCAACCGCCCGGGGCCGGCCGCACAGCCGCCGACCCCGCCGACCCCGCCGGGCCCGCCCGGGGTTCCCGGCGCTCCCGGCCTGCCCGGCGCGGGGCCACTGGCCACGCCTCCCGGTCCGCCCGGAGCCCCCGGCGCGCCCGGTGGTGGGCTCGACCATGCCGCGACGATGCTCGCCGGTCCGGCCGTCGGGCAGCCGCCCGCGCCTCCGGGTCCGCCCGGGGCTCCGACGCCTCCCGGTCCGCCCGGAGCCCCCGGCGGGGGTGCGCACCATGCCGCCACGATGCTGGCGGGTCCCGGCGTACCGCAGCCGCCCGGTCCGCCCGGTCCGCCCGGCCCCGCGCCGCAGCAGCCCCAGCCGCACCCGGGGCCGCAGGCGCCCCCGGCCCCCGGGGTGCCCACCGTCGGTCCCGGCTACCAGGCCGTGCTCCGCTACCGCGCCCCGGACGGCTCCGAGCAGCAGCTCATCCGCCGCTCGGCGCCCGGCACCCCGCACCCGGAGTGGCAGATCCTGCACGAGCTGCGCGCGATGAACGTGCCGCCGCAGCAGGTGCTGGAGCTGCACACGGAACTGGAGTCGTGCGAGCTGCCCGGCGGTTACTGCGCCCGCATGATCCGGGAGACCTGGCCCCAGGTCCGGATCACGAGCGTGGCCCCGTACGGGACGGACCACACGGGCCGCCAGCAGGGCATGCGGCACCTGCTGACCCACCAGGGCGAGCTGCACCAGGTCGCGGACGGCCCGGCGCGCCCCGCGCCGGTACGGGCGCCGCTGCCGCAGGTCCCGCTCCAGCCGGCGATCCCGCTGGACGCCATCGCGCAGGAACTGGCGGGAGCGTTCGGCCCGCAGGGCGTGTTCCGCTTCGAGCCGCGAGCGGTGTCCCGCCAGGGCGTGCCGGAGATCGTGGCGCAGACGCTGATGTGGTCGGGTCTGCCCGTCGATTTCGGGCCGTTCTTCTGGGCGCAGGCGGTGCCGGGTGCGCCGCTTCCGACGCTGGCCGAGCTGGCGGCGCAGCGGCAGGTGCAGCCTTCGTCGGACGCCGGTTCCTACCTGGTGGTGGGCAGCGACTTCGGCAGGGCGCTGTGCGTGCAGTACGGCACCGCGCACATCGTCGCGGTGCCGGTGGAGGGCGGTCCGGGCGGGGCGTCCGTGCCGCCGCAGTTCGTGAACTCCAGCCTGCCGCAGTTCGTACGGTGCCTGGCGATGCTGGGTCACATGTGGCGGCTGCGCCAGCACCTGACGCCGGAGCAGGCGGGCCGCTGGACCGTCGATTTCCAGGCGAATCTGGCGGGGCTGGACAGTGCGGCGCTGGCCTCCGCGGAGAACTGGTGGTCGGTGCTGCTGGAGCAGATGTGGGACGGACTGCTCTGATCACCGGCTGAACGGATGATCGGCCGGGTGGCCGGGCCGGGACCCTCGAACGG
>NZ_JBHWVM010000026.1:0-92834 GCF_042736805.1 Streptomyces sp. NPDC060031 | reverse complement strand
GGACCTTGGCGCCCGGGGCGGTGGCGGCGCCCGCGCCCGCGTCGGCCGCCCCGGTCGCGGCGCGCGGCGGCATCGGCGGCCGGGTCTTCGTCCTCGCGCTGCTCGCCGGGGGCATCTCCTGCGCGGCCGTCTGGGAGGGCAGCACGCTGAGCCATGCGCTCCAGGTGGCCTTCGCGGCGGCGCTGGTGGCCTTCGGGCTCGGCCTCGCGGTCAGCTCCGTGAAGGGGCGTACCGGCTTCGGCACCATCGTGCTGTCGCTGCTCACCGCGGGGCTGCTGGCGGGGGCGGCCGTGCTGCCCAAGGAGATCGGCACCGACTGGCACAACGCGGAGTGGCGGCCGGCCGCGGTGGCCGACGTACGGCCCGCGTACGAGTCGGGTACCGGGCTCGCCACCTTGGACCTGAGCCGGCTGGACGTGCAGAAGGGCACCACGGTCTCCGTGCACGCCCGTATCGAGGCGGGCCGGCTGAAGGTGATCGTCCCCCGGGAGGTCACCGCCCGGGCCGATGTGACGATCCGCCTGGGCGACATCCAGCTGCCCGGGGAGACGGGTCAGCAGGTACGCGTCCGCAGCGGCGGCGAAACCCGGCAGGCGACCCTGCCCCCGTCCGCCGGCACCGAAGCCGGCGGGACGATCGAGCTGCACCTGAACGCGGGTGTGGGACAGGTGGAGGTGGCCCGTGCGGCGTCATGAGTTCCAGCCGGGCCGGCTGATCGCGGGCCTGGTCCTGATCGCCGCGGGCGTGCTCTACCTGCTCGACGCGGCCGGGGAGGCGGACCCGCCGTGGTTCATCGTCCTGCCGATGGCCATGGGCGGGCTGGCCTTCGCGGCGGTCGTCGGAATGGTGACCTACGCCGTACGCCGGGACAGGCGCGACCGGATCACCGAGTCCAGCGACAGGTAGGGCGCCCCGGCGAGGATCAGCGGGAGCCAGGCGACCAGGTAGATCAGGTCGTTGCCGTAGTAGTACGGGGTCACCGCCCAGGACACCGTGAGCCACAGGCTGAGCGAGATCAGCGCCCCGCCGACGGCCGCGACCCGGGTCAGCAGGCCGGCCAGGACACCCAGGCCGACCAGGAGTTCCCCGATGGCCAGGGTGACGGCGAAGCCGACGGGTGCCTCCAGGGCCATGTCCACCATGGCCGGGATCGCGGAGGTGTCGCGCACCCCGCGCATCAGGTCTCCGACGGAGCCGTCACCCGTGGAGGAGAGGAAGGCGGAGTCCGTCAGCTTGTCCAGACCCGCGTAGACGAAGGTCACACCGAGGAAGATCCGCAGGGGCAGGAGGGCGTGGCGGGCGGCGAGTTCCCGCAGCCCTGAAGGGACATCAGTTCGGGTCACCCGACATGTGTACCCGTTTCACTCGGCCACGTCGATGCTGCATCGGTTGGATTCCACCCCGGCCGCCGTGACCACCTGGACCTCGATCCGCCCCGGCTCCACCTCCGCCGGCACCGGTACGGTCAGCACCGCGTCGGAGGGGTTGGTGAACCCGCCCGCCACCGGGACCAGCGGCACGTGCACGTGCACGGCCCCGATCCGCACCACCAGCCGGGCCAGCATCTCCGGGGTCTGCGCCCCGGGCGGCACGAAGCCCACGCCCCGGATCTCGATGTCGTCGCCGGGCCGGACCGCCGCGTCGAGGTCCCCGGGCTCGCGTCTGCGCACCACCGACAGGACGAGCGGGCGGGTGCCCTCCGCGTACTTGGCCGCGAGGTACACCGCGGCCGACAGCGCCACCAGCAGGGCCAGCGCCCAGGGCAGCTGGGGCAGCCGGTCGGGGAAGCGGGCCAGCGACACCGCCGCGTAGCCCAGCACCACGGTCGAGACGAGCACGTACTGCGCGTCCGGGAAGGAGCCCCGGCCGGCATCGTCGGTCAGCAGGTCGGCGCCGGTGGGCCGGTCCGCCGGGAGCTTCTGCAGCCGCTGCCCCAGGATCCGTACGCAGACCACCCGGCGCACCAGCACCGCCACCGCGGACGTCAGCGCGAGCACCGCCAGCAGCGGCAGCGCCCGGTCGAACGCGAGCCCGGCGTACAGCGCCTGGCGCTCGGGGCCGGGCGAGGAGGCGGCCAGCCGCAGCGCGGGCAGCAGCGTGGCGAAGGCGGTCAGCAGCAGCCAGGCGCTCGGCACCGTCTTCGAGGTGGACAGCCGGTTGTCCTCGCCGACCAGCGGGGCCAGCAGCCCGCCGCGCAGCGTCTGGGCGCGGGCGGCCACGGTCAGCAGCCCGGCCAGTACGAGGGCAGCCAGCAGGCCGGCGGTGCGCGCGGTGGACCAGCCGGTGCCGAGCGCGGTACCGACCTGGACGACCAGCAGCACCCCGGCGGCGATCCACACGGCGAGCACGGCCCGCCGCGAGAGCAGGTAGAGCCAGGAGTGCCCGGCCTCGCGGCCCCGGTCGGCGACGGTGCGGGCGGACAGGGTCAGCTCGTCGGAGACCCACTGGCGGGAGGCGCCCAGCGAGTGGGCCACCGCGGCCGGCACTCCCTGCCCGGCCGCGAACTCGTCGCGCTTCTCCACGAACGCCGTGACCGCCCGGCGGTGTCCCTCGCGGGCGCACTCCTCACAGGTGCAGGCGGCGGTATGAGTGCCTCGGGACATCTCTTGGACAGCCACGCACGTGCCGCCTCTCTGAACTACGGTGCAATGCCAGCGAATTGTGCACCACTGCGGCAGTGTTCCGGATTGCGCACGATGTCAGAGCAGGTGATTAACCGTTCATGATGTTGACGCCACCGTTCGGCTCGCCCTGTGGGCCGATCGGCTGGTAGCTCACCCAGGCGGCCAGATCGGACCCGAACCGCTCGCGCGTGGCGACCGCGGCACGGTGGTCGATCGTCGCCGGTTTCCCGGCGGCCCGCGCGATGAGCTGCACCTGCGCGGCCCGCTCCGCCGCGATGAACCACCAGGTGGCGGCGTCCACCGAGTCCCCGACCGTCAGCAGCCCCCGGTTGCGCAGGATCAGCGCCTTGTACGGGCCGAGCGCGCGCCCGATCCGGCCCGCGTCCTCGACTCCGGCGTACTCGTCGAGCAGGGCGTGGTCCTCGTAGAAGGCGCAGGCCTCCTGGGTGATCGGGGCGAGCAGCTCGCCGAGGGCCGCCAGCGCCCTGCCGTACGGGGCCTGCGTGCGGACGACGGCCACCACCTCGGGGCGCTCCCGGTGGACGGCCGCGTGCACGGCGAAGGCCAGCTGGTTGACCCTGCGCTCCCCGCGCACCACGCGCCCGTCCCCGTCGACCAGCAGCAGGTCGTCGGGGGTCAGGGCGCCGAAGGCCCGCCCGAACGGGTTGACCCAGTAGCAGTCCTCGAACTCCGGATCCCGGGCGGTGACGTGGCCCGCCACTCCGTCCTCGTACCCGAGCCGCCCCAGCAGCCGCAGCGCCCCGGCGAGCCGCTCCTTGCGGTGGGCGCGCTCGTCGGCCGGGTCCGCGTGCACGGGCGGCATCTCGAAGCCCAGCCGCTCCACGGGCACGGGTGCGGGTGCTGGCTGGTCCGGCACGGGCATGGGGCCTCCTTCGGGTCGCGGCGCAAGGTACCCGCGCCCCCGCGAAGTGGCCAGAGGAACGGCGAAGCCGCCGCTCCGCGGGGAGCGGCGGCTTCGTTTCACGCGACGGCGGGGCCTGTGGGGGCTACTCCCACTCGATGGTGCCCGGGGGCTTGCTCGTGCAGTCCAGGACCACGCGGTTCACGTCCGGCACCTCGTTGGTGATGCGGGTGGAGATCCGCGCGAGGACCTCGTACGGCATGCGCGTCCAGTCCGCGGTCATCGCGTCCTCGGACGAGACGGGGCGCAGCACGATCGGGTGGCCGTAGGTGCGGCCGTCGCCCTGGACGCCCACGCTGCGGACGTCCGCGAGCAGGACGACCGGGCACTGCCAGATCTCGCGGTCCAGGCCGGCCGCGGTGAGCTCGTGGCGGGCGATGGCGTCGGCCTCGCGCAGCAGGTCCAGGCGCTCCTTGGTGACCTCGCCGACGATGCGGATGCCCAGGCCCGGGCCCGGGAAGGGCTGGCGCTGGACGATCTCGTCCGGCAGGCCGAGCTCCTGGCCGACCATCCGGACCTCGTCCTTGAACAGCTGGCGCAGCGGCTCGACGAGCTCGAACTCGATGTCGTCGGGGAGCCCGCCGACGTTGTGGTGGGACTTGATGTTCGCGGTGCCGGTGCCGCCGCCGGACTCGACGACGTCCGGGTACAGGGTGCCCTGGACCAGGAAGGCCACGTCCGCGCCGCCCTCGGCGATGATCTCGGCCTGGGCCTGCTCGAAGACGCGGATGAACTCGCGGCCGATGATCTTGCGCTTGGTCTCCGGGTCGGAGACCCCGGCCAGCGCGTCCAGGAAGCGCTCCTGCGCGTCCACGACCTTCAGCTGCACGCCGGTCGCGGCGACGAAGTCCTTCTCGACCTGCTCGGTCTCGCCCTTGCGCATCAGGCCGTGGTCGACGTAGACGCAGGTGAGCTGGGAGCCGATGGCCTTCTGGACGAGGGCCGCGGCGACCGCGGAGTCCACGCCGCCGGAGAGGCCGCAGATGGCGCGCTTGTCGCCGACCTGCTCGCGGATGGCCGCGACCTGCTCCTCGACGATGTTGCCGGTGGTCCAGGTGGGGGCCAGGCCGGCGCCGCGGTAGAGGAAGTGCTCCAGGATCTGCTGGCCGTGCGTGGAGTGCATCACCTCGGGGTGGTACTGCACGCCGTAGAGCTTCTTCTCGTCGTTCTCGAAGGCCGCGACCGGGACGACGTTGGTCGACGCGGTGACGGTGAAGCCCTCGGGGGCGGCGGAGCAGGCGTCGCCGTGGGACATCCACACCGACTGGTTCTCGGGGGTGCCCTCGAAGAGGGTGGAGCCGGCCTTGGAGACGGCCAGCGGGGTGCGGCCGTACTCGCGGGCGCCGGTGTTGTCGACGGTGCCGCCGAGGGTGACGGCCATCAGCTGGAAGCCGTAGCACATGCCGAAGACGGGGACCCCGGCCTCGAACAGGGCACGGTCGAGCTGCGGGGCGCCGGCCTCGTACACGGAGGACGGGCCGCCGGAGAGGATGATCGCCTTGGGGTTCTTGGCCAGCATCTCGTCGACGGGCATCGAGCTCGGCACGATCTCGCTGTAGACCCGTGCCTCGCGGACGCGGCGGGCGATGAGCTGGGCGTACTGGGCGCCGAAGTCGACGACGAGAACCGTGTCCGGGGCGCTGTCGTGGGCGGCGGAGGGTGCTTCTGGCACGGGGCGGCCTTCCGGCGGAAGAGGTGGCTGTTTTGTCGATTCTAACGGGGGACCTACCTGCCTCTTCGTCTCACCATCCGAACCGGCTTGGCCGGGAGGGGGACGCAAGGCAATAATTCGTTCCGTGCGCAAGCAGCTGAGCTTCCTCTTTACCTATGGCACCGGCCGGTCCGGTCGCCATGGGTCCTCGTGATGCTCGCTTGAGCCGCTGACTTCCCAGAGCGCCCCGGTCCGACAGGACCGGGGCGCTCTGGCGTTTTCCGGACCTGCGGGCCCCACCCGACAGGAGAGAAGACCATGAACACGATCACCACCACCCCCGAGCAGCTGATCACCGACTCCCGCGCGCGCATCGACGCCCTCGACGACCGGATCATCGGTCTGATCCAGGAGCGCATGGCCGTCTCCACGGTCATCCAGGAGGCCCGGATCACCTCCGGAGGCCGCCGGGTGCACCTCTCGCGCGAGATGGAGGTGCTCTCGCACTGGAGCGACGCCCTCGGCAAGCCCGGCACCACCCTGGCCATGACCCTGCTGGAGCTGTGCCGGGGCCGGGTCTGACGGCCGTGCCGAGGGGGTTCGTCACCCGCGTCCGTCACTCGCGTCCGTCACTCGTGTTCGTCACCCTTCCGGACCGTGACCGCCCCTGCGGGCCTTCGTTGGTGAGGGTGTCCGCGCCAGCCAGGGGCGGGATCGCAACACCACGCGTGGCTCCGCCGGAGCGATGAGACGTACGCCCCGTGGTGCGTGCGTCGTGGGACCTCGCTCCACCGCGTGACCGGACGGCAGGGGACAGCAGCCCGGTCACCCCGCAAAGAGGACGGCCGGCCCGGGGGACGCCCCGGACCGGCCGTTCTGCTTGCTTGCGCGCTGTGCGCCTACGCCGTTACGCGCGGCCCGCGGCCCGGCGGCGGAACACCAGGAACAGCGCGCCGCCCGCGGCGACGAGGGCGGCGCCGCCGGCCGCGACCGGGCCGACGGTGCTGCCGGTGGAAGCCAGGCCGCCGTGCGGCTTGGCGCCGCTGCCGGCGGACGCGGAGGCCGACGCGGAGGCCGAGGGCGAGGCCGAGGCGGAGACGCCCGGGGTCGGGGTGCCGGTGCCCGTGGAGGCGGACGGACCCGGGGCCGGCTTGGTGGCGTTGATCACGAAGGCGGCCTTGTTGTTCGCGTGGCTCGGGTCCCAGCTCTGCGGCGTCGTGCCGTCCTGGGCCCACTGGCCGACCGTGACGGAGCCGGTGGCGTCCGCCACGACCTTCTCGATCTTCAGCTCGAACGGGTAGGCGAACTTCTGCTTCTCGCCGACGATGTGCGGCGTCGAGCAGAAGTAGCGCGGGGCGCCCAGGTTCTCCTCGCGGTACTGGCCGTCGGCCGTGACGCCTCGGCACTGCTCCGGCGCCTTGGTGACCTTCGCGCCGGCCGGGATCACGATGTCCGTCGTGGCGACGTCCTCACCGGAGCGGATGTAGGCGACCCAGGCCGGGCCGTTGTTCTGGAAGCCGAGCTCGGCCTTGACCGTCTCGCCCGCCTTGCCCTTGACGGAGGTGGCGGCGGCCACCAGGTCGGCGGAGTTCTTCACCGAGAAGTCGAACTCGTGGTAGTTGTTCCACGGGTCCAGGTCGGCCGAGCGCAGCGCGGCCTTGGCTGGGCGCTCCTTGAACTCCAGCTTCTTGCCCGTGGCGGGCTTGGCGAGCTTCTGCGCGGACTTCGGCTGGGCGCCGGCCTCGCGCACCGCGTAGGTCATCCCGTCGATGAAGGCGTGCGGGGCGGCCTTGAGGGTCAGCGCACCGGAGACCTCGTAGACCACGCCCGGCTTGAACTCGCCTTCGAGCGTGCAGACCGTCTTGCCCCAGCCCATGTTCCAGGGCTGGCCGGGGGTGTTGTCCTCGCTGAAGACGCAGTTGTCGTACTTCTCGACGAGGCTGATGCCGTGCGTGGTGTTCATCTCCAGCGCCACGCCCCGGACCGACTCGGTGCCCGCGTTGGAGAAGACGATCGGCAGCTGCTGGGTGCCGCCCGGGACCATGTCCCGCTTGAGGGGGGCCTCCTCCAGCACCAGGTCGGGGCCGCCGACCTTGACCTTGGTGGTGGCGGCCTTGAAGGTGGCGCCGTCGGTCTTGCCGGTCATCGTCAGGTCGACGGTCGCGGCGACCTTGCTGTCCTTGGCCGCGCTCAGGTCCAGGGCCACGATGCCGCTGTCGTGCGTCCAGAGCGCGTACTCCTTGCACGTCAGGCTGGTGGCGCTGAGCGTGCAGGAGCTGGCCTGGTCCTTGCTCAGCGCGACGTCGGCGACGCCCTTGAGCCCGGTCAGGTCGATCGTGAAGGTGCTCTCGTGGTCGAAGACCGACCCGGTCTCGTTGTTGACCCGGAAGTCGACCGAGGTCTTCTGAGCCTCACCGCCCTGCCCGGGGTGCGGGCGCAGCCCGACCTGGGCCGGGCTGGTGATGGTGAAGACGGGGTCCGCGGCGTTCGCGGGGGTGGCGGCCAGGCCCACGGCCGCCAGGCCGGCTGCCGCCAGCAGGGAGATGCGCTTTCTCATGCACCCCTTGACCTTCGAACGCCCGTCTCAGTTGCGCCGCTCACTGTGTGATGGACACCACAGTCTCCGCTGCCGGATTCCGGTACAACCATCAGGGTTGAACATCTGTCACCTATGTACCTCGGTGGGTACCGCGCTCGGAGGGGGAGCGCGGTACCCACCGGTGTCACCCGGCCGTGTCACCCGGCCGGTTCCGGTTCGGTCGGGTGAGAGTGCCGCGGCGGCACCTCGGGCACCGCCAGGAACGGCAGGCGCAGCGCGCCGAAGGCTTCCTCGGGCACCGCCGGACGCGCCGGTTCCACCGCCGCCAGGCGGGTGTACTCCTCGCCCTGCTCCGGCCGCGGGTCGCTTTCGCCCTTGTTCGGCCAGAAGGACATCGCCCGTTCCGCCTGCGCGGTGATCGTCAGCGACGGGTTGACCCCGAGGTTCGCCGAGACCGCCGAGCCGTCCACCACCGAGATGCCCGGATGCCCGTGGAGCCGGTGGTACGGGTCCACCACGCCCTCCTCGGGCGAGGCGCCGATCGGGCAGCCCCCGAGGAAGTGCGCGGTGAGGGGGGTACCCATCAGCTCGCCCACGTTGCTGCCCGGGAAGCCGTTGATCTCCTGCGCCAGCAGGGTGGCCGCCTGCGTGGCCTCGGCGATCTGCACCGGGTTCGGCGCTCCGTGGCCCTGGCGGGCGGTGAGCAGGCCCTTCCCGAGGCCGCCGGGCTTGCGGTAGGTGGTCAGGGAGTTGTCCAGCGACTGCATGACCAGGCCGATGATCGTCCGCTCCGACCAGCGCCGGTTGGACAGCGAGCGCGCCAGTTGGACCGGGTGGCGGACGGTGCGCCCCAGCCAGGCCCGTACCCGGTGCTTGCCGTACGGGACCTGCAGGACGGTCAGGAACCCCATGGCGTTGGAGCCCTTGCCGTAGCGGACGGGCTCGATGTGGGTGTCGGCGTTCGGGTGCACGGAGGAGGTGATCGCCACGCCCCGCGTGAAGTCGGCGCGCTGCTCCTTGCCGGGGCCCGCGCCGCGGCGCCTGCGGTAGCGGCGGTCGTCGGTCTGGGCGCCGACCAGGCCCTCGGAGTTGGTCCGGGTCAGGTCGCCGAGCCGGTCCGAGAGGTGCGGGAGCTCGCCGCGGTCCTTCATCGTGTGCAGCAGGGTCTGGGTGCCGTACGTGCCCGCCGCGACCACGACGTACCGGGCGCGCAGCACCTTCGCGCGGTCCTTGACGCGCCTGCGGCGCTGGTCGGTGGGGACGGTGCGGACCCGGTGGCCGCCGTCGGGGTGCTCGGAGAGCGCGGTGACGGTGGTCATCGGGTGGATGACGGCGCCGGCCCGCTCGGCGAGGTGCAGGTAGTTCTCGTTCAAGGTGTTCTTCGCACCGTGCCGGCAGCCGGTCATGCACTCGCCGCACTCGGTGCAGGCCTTGCGGGCGGGGCCGACGCCGCCGAAGTACGGGTCGGGGACCTCGCCCCCGGGGCCGACCTTCGACTGCCCGTCGGTGTCCTCGCCGTCGCCGAAGAAGACGCCGACCGGGGCCATGTGGAAGGAGTCCGCGACGCCCATCTTCTCGGCGGCCGCCTTGAGGTGGACGTCGGAGGGGGTCATCGTCGGGTTGAGCCGGACGCCGAGCATCCGCTTGGCCTGGTCGTAGTACGGGGCGAGTTCCGCCTGCCAGTCGGTGATGGACGCCCACTGCCGGTCCTCGAAGAAGGCGGTGGGCGGCACGTACAGCGTGTTGGCGTAGTTGAGCGAGCCGCCGCCCACGCCGGCGCCCGCGAGGACCATCACGTTGCCGAGCAGGTGGATCCGCTGGATCCCGTACAGCCCGAGGGCCGGGGCCCACAGGTAGTTGCGGATGTCCCAGCTGTTCTTCGGCAGGCTCTCGCGGGTGAACCGGCGCCCCGCCTCCAGGACGCCGACCCGGTAGCCCTTCTCGGTGAGCCGCAGTGCCGAGACCGACCCTCCGAAGCCCGATCCGATGACGATCACGTCGTAGTCGTAGTCGTAGTCGTACGACACTGCTGTGCCTCCTTGGCGGTACCCGACAGGTGCTAGCGCAAGCGGAGAGCCTTCATGACCTTGAGGCTGCGGGTCATGAACGCGGCGTACTTCTCGTCGTCCATGCCCAGCGAGGGCCCCATCGGCAGCAGCCGCTGGTGGGCGACGGTCTGGGCCTCGGTGTACTTGAGGATGCCCTCGGAGCCGTGACGGCGGCCGAGGCCGGAGTCCTTCATGCCGCCCATGGGCGCCTGGGCGCTGCCGTAGGCGGGGGCGTAGCCCTCGTTGATGTTGACGGTGCCGGTGCGCAGGCGGGCGGCGACGGCGTGGCCTCGGCGCGCGTCCTTCGTCCACACGCTGGAGTTCAGGCCGTACGCGGTCGCGTTGGCCTGGGCGACGGCCTCGTCCTCGTCGGTGAAGCGGTAGATCGAGACGACCGGACCGAAGGTCTCCTCCCCGCACACCGCCATCGGGGCCTCGACGCCGTCGAGGATGGTGGGCTCGTAGAAGAGCGGGCCGATGTCGGGGCGGGCGGTGCCGCCGGCGACGAGGGTGGCGCCCTTGGCGACGGCCTCGTCCACGTGCCGCTCTACGGTCTCCAGCTGGCGCTCACCGACGAGGGAGCCCATGTCGGCGCCGTAGGCGAGCGAGCTGCCCAGGCGCATGGCCTTGGTGCGGGCCGCGAACCGGGCCACGAACTCGTCGGCGATCGAGGCGTGCACGTACAGCCGCTCGATGGAGATGCAGAGCTGGCCGGCGGAGGAGAAACAGGCTCGGACGGCGCCGGCGGCGGCCTTCTCTATGTCGGCGTCGCGCAGGACGAGCATGGCGTTCTTGCCGCCGAGTTCGAGGGACACCCCGACGAGGCGGGCGGCCGCGCCCTGGGCGACCTCGCGGCCGGTGCGCGTGGAGCCGGTGAAGGAGACGTAGTCGGCGTGCCGGACGACCTCGGGGCCGACGACCGGGCCCTCGCCGAGCACGATCTGGAACACCTCTGCGGGCAGCCCGGCCTCGATCAGCAGGTCACGGGCCCACAGGGCGGTGAGCGCGGTCTCGGTGTCGGGCTTCATGACCAGCGCGTTGCCCGACACGAAGGCCGGCAGGGCGTCGCCGACGGAGAGTTCGAGCGGGTAGTTCCAGGGCGCGATCTGGCCGACGACTCCGCGCGGCTGGCGCAGTTCGGTGACCTTGGTGAGGGTGGGCATGGCGCCCGCGTGGCCCTTGGGCCGCAGGTACGAGGCGGCCTTGCGGCCGTAGTGGCGCGCGGCTATGGCCACGGCCTGGACTTCTTCGTGGGCGTGCAGACGGGCCTTGCCGGTCTCCAGCTGGATCAGGTCGAGCACCTCGGCCTGCCGCTGGAGGACCAGGTCGTGGAAGCGGAGCAGTACGGCGGCCCGCGCCCGGACGGGCGTGGCGGCCCAGGCGGGCTGCGCCGCGCGGGCCTTCTCGAAGGCGGTGGCCACGTCCTCGGGGGTCGCCTCGGGGAGGTCCGCCAGCTTGGCCCCGGTGAAGGGGGTGTGGTTGGCGGTGCGGCCGGAGCCGATCACTCCGCGGGTCAGCCGCGTGACCAGGTCGGGGGTCACCACGTCGGCGGCGGTGCGGGCGCCGGCCGGGGCGGCGGCGACCGGGTTGGTGGGCTGCGGGGCGGTGCGGAGGGGGGCCGGGGCCTGCGAGTCCGTCATGGCGGTGAGCGTATTCCGCCTGCGGGGCTTTGGGTACCCGTGGGTAACCGGATTTTGCCATTTCCGCCAGTGATCGCTGGCAGGATGACGGGAAAGCCCCAGTCGGCCCGGTCACCCGGTGGGCCCGGTCACCCCGGTCACCCCGGTCACCCCGGTCGCCCGGTCAGTGCTCCCCGGCGGGCAGCCAGCCGCTGAGCACCTTGTCGAACTGGGCGCGCGTCGTGGTCCAGTCGACGGCCGGGCCCGACATGTAGATGGCGTACTCGGTCCCGTTCGGCGCGACGTACATCTGCTCGATGGCCCGACGGGGCCCGGCGTGGGTCCCCTTCTCGGTCCACGTGAAGTCCCACAGGGCGGCCTTCGTCTGGTCCCGGAAGGTGTTCGGGTTCAGTTTCTGCCGCTTGTAGTCCGTCCGCAGCCGCAGCTGCTTCTCCAGGTCGAGCAGGTGCATGTACGGGTTCTCGAAGGCCGGCTTCCCCGCCGCGATCCGGATGAAGTGCCTGCCGTTGTCCGCGGTGTAGTCGATCTGATTGCCGTCCATCTGCCGCTTCCAGCCGTCCGGGACGAACAGCGTGAAGCCCTCCGGGTCGGTGACCTCGGTGAAGCCGTCCGGAGCGGTCTCATCCCCGTCCTTGGCGTCCGCGCCGTCGACGGGCGTGTCGGGAGCGCCGGCCGAGGTGCGGCCCCCGTCCTTGCCGTCGTCCCCGGTGTACTTCAGCACCCCGAACACCCCGCCGCCGCCGAGCAGCGCCGCCACCAGGGCGACCGCGGCGGCCCGCTTGACCCGGCCCCGGGCCCGGTTCGCGGACGCGGCCGGCTCCGGCAGGGCGGCCGTCGGCGCGTACTCGTGCACCGGCGCGTACTCCTGCGCCGGGGCGCCCCGCTGCGGCTGCGGCGGCTGCGCGGGGGCCAGCTCCTCCGGGGACACCGCGCGCGTCGGTACGTACGCCTGGGCCGCCTTCGGCTCCCGGCCCTCCATCGCCTCCAGCAGCATCCGCTCGGCTTCCACGGCCGACGGCCGCTGCGCCGGGTCCTTGCGCAGCAGGGCCGTGATGACCGGTCCCAGCGCACCGGACTGGCGCAGCGCGGGCGGCTCGTCGTTGACGACGGCCTGCAGGCTGGAGATGGGCGAGGTGCGGCGGAACGGCGAGCGCGCCTCGACGGCCGTGTACAGCGTCGCGCCGAGCGACCACAGGTCGGACGCCGGGTCCGGAGCCCCGCCGGTGACCCGCTCGGGGGCCAGGTAGTCGATGGAACCCACGAGTTCGCCCGTGCGCGTGATGGAGGAGTCACCCTCGATCGCGGCGATCCCGAAGTCCGTGAGCAGCACCCGGCCGTCCTTGGCCAGCAGCACGTTCCCGGGCTTCACGTCCCGGTGCAGTACGCCGACCGCGTGAGCGGCCCGCAGCGCGCCCAGCACGTGGAGCCCGATCCGGGCCGCCTCGCGGGGCTCGATCCGGCCGGCCGACTTGGCCGCGTCCGCGAGGGAGGGGCCGTCGATGTACTCCATGACGATCCACGGCCGGTCGTCGTGCTCCAGCACGTCGTGGACGGTGACGACGGCCGGGTGCTGGATCCGCGCGGCCGCCCGGGCCTCCTTCTGCGTCCGGGCGTGCATGACGTCCCGGTCGGCCTGGGCCACGTAGAGACCCGCCGTCAGTTCCTTGACCGCGACCGTCCGGTGCAGCAGCTCGTCGTGCGCGCGCCACACCTTGCCCATGCCGCCACGGCCGATGGGCTCGACGAGCCGGTACCGGCCCGCGAGCACCGCACCCGCACCTGTCTGCTGTTCCACGAATCCCCGCCACTCTGTGCACTTCGGGCCAGATTACGGAGCGCCCGGGCACTGCCGGAACCACGCGGGGGCGGTGAGACAGCACTGTGACGCAATTGCCGTACTGATCCCCCGTCAGCCGGGCCTCAGCCACCCGACTTGTAACTGGCCGTGGCCTTCTCGAAGACTTCGGTGACCTTACCTTCCTGGTCCTGCGGCCCCGTGACCAGGACGATGTGATAGCTGCCGCCCAGCGCCACGACGAAATTGCGGGCCACGACGGACCGGCCGTTGCCGTCGATCCAGGTGTACCGGCCGGTGACGCGGAGCTGGTTGCCCACCTTGGTCGAGCGGATGTCGCTGACGCTGGACCAGGTGGAGGAGCGGTACGGGCCCAGCTCCGGCTCCTTGTCCTTCTGGTAGGTCGCCGGGTCGGGGTTGGCCCCCTCGGCCCTGTCCCGGCCGGGCACGACGGTCAGGGCGAAGTCCCCGTCGGTGTAGCGCACCTGCCCGGACTCGTTGACCCCGCGGCGCTCCCAGCCGTTGGGGACGGCGATCTCGAAGTGCTCGGCGTCCTGCTGGGTCGTGTACCCGGGCGGGGCCGGGGCGTTCGTCTGCGGCGCGGGCCGCGACTCGGGCGGGCTCGCCGACGGGGTCGGGCTCTTGGCGGGCTGCCGGGTCTGCGGGGTCTGCGGGGTCTGTTGCTGCACCGGCTGCTTGGACGCCGTGTCCTGCCGGTCCTGCTGGTCCGCGGCCCGGGGCATGAAGAACATCGCGTACGCCACGGCCCCGGCCAGCAGCGCCAGGATGCCGACGAGCAGGCTCCGGCCGAGGGAGCGGGGCCTGCGGGGGGCGGCGGGATTGCGGTGGCGGCCGTGCAGGTCGCCGCGCCGACGTACGACGGGCAGCCGCGCGGGATCCGGCTCGGGCATCGGGAGCACGCCGAAGCCGAGGCCGGCGCCGTCGGGCTCGGGGGCGGAGCGCACCAGGGAGCGCAGCCAGCCGCGGAGCTCCTCGAAGTCGGGCCGCTCGGTGGGGTCCTGACGCAGCAGGGACTCCACGACCGGGCGGAGCGGGCCGCACTCCTCGGCGAAGGCGGGGGGCTCGGCGCAGACCATCTCCACGAGCTCGGCGACGCTGTCCTCGGGGTACGGGGCATGGCCCTGCACGGCCCGGTACAGGAGTGCGCCGAGCGCCCAGAGGTCGGTGGCGGGCCCGACGGGCGCGGCCAGCTGCCAGTGCCCGTGCACCGGGCCGGCCTGCTCGGGCGCCCACCGCTCGGTGACGGCCCCGACCACGGCCATCCGCGTCTGCCGCGCCCGCTCGGCATCCAGCCCACTCCGCGGCCCCCCACCGGCCACACCACCGCCGCCCTGCGCCCCCCGCTGCTGACCGGCCCCCGGGCGAGACTCCCCGGCCTCGGTCCGGCCCCCGGCCGGATCGGCGCCGGCCTGCGGATACGCGGAGCCGACGCCCGGCTGAACACCCGCCGGGGCGCCGCCGACCTGCGGATGGCCGTACCCGGCGCCCGGGTGCGATTGCCCGGGGCCCCCGGGACCCGGCTGGGCGCCCGGCTGCGCGGAACCGACCTCCGGGTACGCGTACCCGGAGGTCGGGCGGGGCTGCTCGGGGCCCGGCTCGGGGCCCGACGGCGCGGGCCCGGGCTGCGGATGGCCGTGGCCGGCGGCCGGGTGGGCTTCCGGCCGGGTTCGGCCTAAGGCGTCCAGGGCCGAGCCGGCGGCGGGGGGCGGGGGGTCCGCCTGGCGGTAGCCCTGCGGGAGGGCGAGTTGTGCGGGCAGGGCGGGGCGGCCCGGAACCGCGGCCGGCGCCGTCGGGCTCGGTGGCAGAGTCGGGGTCGGGGTCGGAGTCGGGGTCGGAGTCGGAGTCGGGGTTCCGGCCGGGGCCGCAATCGCGGCCGGGGGCGGGGGCTGGTTCTGGGGCGGCTCCGGCGGCTGCGGGCGGCGCGGGGTGGCGCCGTGCCAGCTCGCTCCCGCTCCCGGGCCGCCGTACGGGTACGAGTACCCCTGCGGGAGGTTCGACCCCTCCGGGCGCTGCTCGGGGGCGGGCCCGGAATCCGGTCCGGCCTTGCGCTGCTCGGCGATGCGGGCGGCGGCCTGCGCACCGGCGCGGTACGCCGCGATCGCCCCGGCCCGCGCGGCTGCCTTCAGATCGGGCCGGCTCTCACCGCTCCCGGGGGTGATGTGGTCGTTGTACCGCGGCCCGGTGTCGTACCCCGGAGCCACGAGCGGCGCGTACCCGGGCGCCCCGGTCTCCGGCCCCCGCACGGCCAGGCCGGCCTCCGCTCCCGCACCGGGAAGCCCCCCGGACCCCGCCCCGAGCCCGTCCACCGCACCGGCACTCCCGTCGGGACGCCACTCCCCCGCAGCCCCACCGCCACGCCCGTCGGGGCCCGCCCCGGGCCACTCCCCGGCCGCCGCACCCGGCACCACGTCAGGGCCCGGCCCGCGCCGCTGCCCCGGAGGCAGTTCCGGGCCGCCGCGAACCGCCGGCGCAGCCGCAGCCGGGTCGAAGTCGCGCGCGTACGCCGCGGCGCGGACCGCGGGAGCGGCGGCCGGGCCGTCGGGGGCCGGTCCGGCCTGGGCCGGGGGCGGTTCCGTGGCCGCGCCCGGGAGCCCGTCGGGACCGGGCCCGAGCGGCTGCGCGGCCACGGCGTAGCCGCCCCAGCCCGCGCCACCGCCGGAGGCGTCCGGTACCGGGTCGTACCCGCACAGCGCTTCCTCCGCCGCGCCCGCGGCCAGCCCGGTCAGCACGACCCGCCCGTCCTCGCAGATCAGTACCGTCCGCATCGTGATGTTCCGGTGCGTCCAGCCGTGCGCGTGCAGCACCCGCAGCGCGGTCAGCACGTCGGACGCCACCTCCGCCGCCCGGTACGGGCTCAGCGGTTCGTCGGCGACCAGCGCCGCCAGCGGCCTGGCCGGGACCAGCTCGCTCACTATCCACAGCGACCCGCCCTCGGCGAACACGTCGAAGACCTGGTCCAGCCTCGGATGGTCCGGCACGGACGCGGCCGCCTGCGCCGCGGCGATGGCCCGCCGCACGGCGGGCAGTTCCCCCGCCGGGCGCCGCCCGGCCACCGGCCCGGCCGCGGGCCCCCGCGTCCCGTCCAGCAGCTCCGCGTCGACGACCTCCGGCAACGGCACCTGCCGTACCAGGACTTCCTGCCCGCTCCGCGTGTCGAAGGCCCGGGTCTCCAGCAACTCGTACTCGTCGGACGGCGGCAGCGGCAGACGGTACCGCTCGGCCAGGATCCGGCCCGCGTAGTCCTCCACTTCGCCTCCCCCGAGTGCGGTGGGCCCCCCATGGCCCCGCAGCCACGATACGACGCCCGGGCCGCCCGCGTCCCGGGCCTGACAAGGCTCGCTCGGGTCAGCCGTCAGCCGACCGCAGACCGCCGCTGTCAGCCGACCGCCGCCGACCGCCGGACGTCACCCCAGCGACTGGAAGGTCTGGAAGGCGACGTTGCGCATCTGCGTGCACTCCGCGCCGTCCCACTGGTCGGCGACGCAGCTGATCATGATGGCGTAGCCGTGCTTCGCGTCCAGCTTGAACCCGCGGTTCAGCACTCGGACCCGCTGGCCCTTCTGCTCCCGCTCGAACTCCCAGTCGGCGACGGTCGGGTAGCCCCGGTAGTCCACCACGTCGAGCCGGATCAGGTGGTAGTTCTTGCTGCTCCCCGCCGTGGACGGAGCCAGCTCGGCCCACGCGGCGCGGGCGTCCTCGCCCGGCTTGCCGTTGTAGTCGACCTGGATGCGCGGGAAACCGCCGTCGCGGTTGTATATCCCGCCCGAGTTGTCCCCGGCTATGTCCGCCAGCTTGAAGCCCTCGGGCATCGCCATCGAGAAGTGGAACCCGGGGTCCGTCACGACGGCGTACCCGGGCGGAAGACCCGCCCCGGCGCCCCCGGGCGTGGCGCCCTGGCCCTGGCTGCTCTGCCCCGTCGTCTGCCCCTGGCCCTGGCCTTGCCCCTGGCCCTGGCTCTGGCTCGTGTTCCCGCCCGGCGTCTGCCCCTGGCTCGGGGTACTGCCGCCGCCGGAGGCGCCGTTGGACTCGGGCGTCTTCGCGGAACCGCCCGGCGACGGGCTGCCGGCCGCGGTCGGGTTCTTGCCGCCGTCCTTGCCCTCCTGGCCGTCCTTGTCGTCGCCGCTGACCGCGTACGCGATGAGGGAGCCGATCACGGCGAGGACGACGATCACCCCGGCTATCGCCAGTGCGATGGTCCGGCGCTGCATGACGTCGGTGAGCGGCGCCGGGACGGGCGAGGGCCGCGAGGCCGGGGCCTCGGCGGCCGTGGCCGCCGCCGCCGCGGCCGCGCTCGCCGCCGCGGCCTTGCGGGCCGACTTCAGCGCCGCGCGGGCCCGTTCGCGCTGCTCGCGCTCGCGCCGGTCGCGCTCCTTCTTCTCCGTCTTCTCGGTCGCCCGCTCGGCCGCCTTCGCGGCCTTCTCTGCAGTCGCCTTCTCCGCGGCCTCGTTGGCCTCGGCGAGGGAGATCTGCCGGGTCTCCTCGGCGGCCGGGGTCGCCGCCGGGGCCGGCTCCTCGGGTGCGTCGATGACGGCGGTGAGCATGGCCCGCGCGCGGTTGTCGTCGAGACGGCGGGCGGGGTCCTTGGCGAGCAGGCCGTAGATGACCTCGGTCAGCGGTCCGGCGTTCTTCGGCGGGTCCACCGGCTCGGTCATCACCGCGGTCAGGGTGGCGAGCGCGGAGCCCTTGTCGTACGGGGGCACGCCTTCGACGGCGGCGTACAGCAGCCCGCCGAGGGACCACATGTCGGCGGGCGGGCCGGGCTTCTGGCCGCGGGCGCGCTCGGGCGAGATGTACGAGGGGGCGCCTACGAGCATGCCGGTGGAGGTGACGGAGGGGTCGCCCTCGACCTGCGCGATGCCGAAGTCGGTGAGGATGACGCGGCCGTTGCCGTGGTCGGCTATGAGTACGTTGGAGGGCTTCACGTCGCGGTGCAGGATGCCCTGGCCGTGCGCGGCGCGCAGCACGTCGAGCACGGCGAGGCCGACCTCGGCGGCGCGGCGCGGGGTCAGCGGGCCCTGCTCGCGTATGAACTCCGCGAGCGACGGGCCCTCGATGAGCTCCATGACGATCCACGGGCGGGCGTCTTCGTCGACGACGTCATAGACAGTGACGGCGCCCCCGCTGCGGATGCGGGCGATGGCCTTGGCCTCGCGGAGGGTACGGGTGATGAGCCGGCGCTTCTCGTCCTCGTCGACCCCGGTGCTGAACCGGAGTTCCTTGACGGCGACCGTACGGCCGAGCATCTCGTCCTCGGCACGCCACACGGTGCCCATGCCGCCCTTGCCGAGCACTTCGCGCAGCCGGTACCGCCGCGCGAGCAGCCGCCCCTCGTCCTGCCCGCCGGCAGCCTTGGCCGCAGCCGCCTTGACGGCAGCCGCCACCGCGTCGGCCTTCTCCACAACAGGGTTGGCCCCGGGCTTGGCCGCGGCCTTCACCGCAGGGGCAGGCGCAGACGCAGGCTTCGCGTCTTCGGGCTCCGCGGACGCCGATACGGGCTTACGCGCCGCCGGCACACCACCAGCCGCCTTCGCGGCCCCGCCCGCGCCCTTGCCCACCGCGGGCGCAGGCTTCGCGTCTTCCGGCTCCGCCGATGCAGCCGTGCCGGCAACACCCGGCTTCGCGGCCGCGGGCCTGTCCGGCTCCGGCTTCGCCGCACCCGACTCCGCGGCCGCGGCCTTCGTCAGGTCGGCCTTCACCGGCTCCGGCTTCGCCGCAGGCGCCCCGGCAGACGGCTTCACAGCATCCGCCGCGGGCTTGCCCAGGTCCGGCTTCGCCGCAGGGGACGCGGCAGGCGACCCGGCAGGCGACTCAGACGACCCCGGCGCCGCCGACCCAGGCTTTGCCCGGCCCTGCTGCGCCGCAGGCGACTCGGCAGGTGACTCGGTGTGCTCCGGCTTCGACATGCGTCCCCTCTGCGATCGTGCCGCCTGCTCCGGCTGCCCCGCTGCCCCGGCAGCCCCGGCAGAACCCGCGCGGTAACCCGCCCCGGCAGAACCCTCATTGTTCCTCACTCCGCAACGGACGGGAGCCCCGGGGCCGCCGGTTCCGCCTTCCGCATCGCGGAGTTACAACGGAACGATGTCAGGCGCCCCCAGCCGGGCCGCGTCCGCCGTCTGGTCGTCGGGCTGGCGCTGCGATTCCCGCTCCGCCTGCACCCTCTTTTCGTAGTGCTCCACTTCTTTCTCGATCTGCTGCTTGTCCCATCCCAGCACCGGCGCCATCAACTCCGCGCACTCCCGCGCCGACCGCGTCCCCCGGTCGAAGGTCTCGATCGAGATCCGCGTCCGCCGCGTCAGCACGTCGTCCAGGTGCCGCGCCCCCTCGTGCGACGCCGCGTACACCACCTCCGCCCGCAGGTAGTCGTCCGCGCCCGTCAGCGGCTCGCCCAGCCCCGGGTCCCCCGCGATCAGTTCCAGCAACTCCTCCGTCAGCGACCCGTACCGGTTCAACAGGTGCTCCACCCGGACCACATGAAGGCCCGTCCGCGCCGCGATCCTCGCCCGCGCGTTCCACAGCGCCCGGTACCCCTCGGCCCCCACCAGCGGCACGTCCTCGGTCACGCACGGCGCCACCCGCTGGTCCAGCCCGTGCACGGCCTCGTCCACCGCGTCCTTGGCCATGACCCGGTACGTCGTGTACTTGCCGCCCGCGACCACCACCAGCCCCGGCACCGGGTGGGCCACCGTGTGCTCGCGCGAGAGCTTGCTCGTCGCGTCCGACTCCCCGGCCAGCAGCGGCCGCAGCCCCGCGTACACCCCCTGGACGTCGTCCCGCGTCAGCGGCACCGCCAGCACCGAGTTCACGTGCTCCAGGAGGTAGTCGATGTCCGCGCTCGACGCCGCCGGGTGCGCCTTGTCGAGGTCCCAGTCGGTGTCGGTGGTGCCCACGATCCAGTGCCGGCCCCACGGGATGACGAACAGCACCGACTTCTCGGTCCGCAGGATCAGCCCGGTGCTCGAATGGATCCGGTCCTTCGGTACGACCAGATGGATGCCCTTCGAGGCGCGTACGTGGAACTGCCCGCGCTCCCCGATCAGCGCCTGGGTGTCGTCCGTCCACACGCCCGTCGCATTCACGACCTGCTTCGCGCGGATCTCGTACTCTCCGCCGCCCTCGACGTCCTGCACCCGCGCCCCGACCACCCGCTCGCCCTCGCGCAGGAAGCCGACCACCCTCGCCCGGTTGGCGCAGTGCGCCCCGTACGCCGCGGCCGTCCGGACCAACGTGGCGACGTACCGCGCGTCGTCCATCTGGGCGTCGTAGTACTGCAGGGCGCCCACCAGCGCGTCCTTGCGCAGCGCCGGCGCGATCCGCAGCGCGCGCGTCCGCGACAGGTGCCGGTGCGTCGGCAGCCCCCGCCCGTGGCCGCTGGACACCGACATCGCGTCGTACAGCGCGACGCCCGAGCCGGCGTAGAAGCGCTCCCAGCCCTTGTGCTGGAGCGGGTAGAGGAAGGGCACGGGCTTGACCAGGTGCGGGGCCAGCCGTTCAAGCAGCAGGCCGCGCTCCTTCAGCGCCTCCCGCACCAGGGCGAAGTCGAGCATCTCCAGATAGCGCAGCCCGCCGTGGATCAGCTTGCTGGAGCGGCTGGAGGTGCCGGACGCCCAGTCCCGCGCCTCCACCAGCCCCGTCGCGAGACCCCTGGTCACGGCGTCGAGGGCGGTACCGGCCCCCACCACGCCCGCGCCGACCACCAGCACGTCCAGTTCCCGCTCGGCCATCGCGGCGAGCGCCTCCGCGCGCTGCGCCGGCCCCAGTGTCGCTGTCCTCACGGCTGCCTCCCGTTGATGCGGATGTCCCGCCTGATGCGGATGTCCCACTCGATGCAGGTGTCCCCGCCCGCTGCGGGTGATCCCGCTCACATCGCCCGTTCATGATTCTGACCGGCCGCACCGACATCAGCCACCGCCTGTGGACAACACAACCGTGGCCACCACCCCGCAATGCGACATATCTGTCATATATACGCCTAGTCTGACATTGCGCCAGCTCCACTCATCCACAGGACTTGCGCGCACCGCCCCCTCGTGCATGTCAGGGAAGGGAAGGGCCGGCACCCCCATGCCCGCAGATCTCGCCGTCATCGGACTCGGCCATCTCGGTCTCCCGCTCGCCCAGGCAGCCGTCGCCGCCGGGATCGAGACGGTCGGCTACGACAGCGGTCCGGCCACGGACTCCACCCTCACCGCCGCCGAGATCCGCCGCATGTCGGCGGCCGGCTTCCGGATCACCACCAACCCCGCCGAACTCGGCCGGGTCCGCACCGCCGTCATCTGCGCCCCGACCCAGCTCGGCGCCGACCGCGCGCTCGACCTCTCCTCGGTCGGCGAGGCCGGCCGCACGCTCGCCGCACGGCTGCGCCCGCACACCACCGTCATCCTCGAATCGGCCGCCCACCCGGGGGTCACCGAGGACTACCTGCGGCCCATCCTCGAAAGCGGCTCCGGACTGCTCGCCGGCCGGGACTTCCACCTGGCCTACTCCCCCAGCCGCCTCGACCCGGGCAACCGCACCCACGGCGTCGCCAACACCCCCAAGGTCATCGGCGGCCTCACCCCCGCCTGCACCGAGTCCGCGCACGCCTTCTACGCCCGGCTCACCGAGAAGGTCGTCCGCGCCCGCGGCCTGCGCGAGGCGGAGACGGTGCAGCTCCTCGAAACGAACTACCGGCACGTCAACATCGCCCTCATGAACGAGATGGCCGTGCTCTGCCACGACCTCGGCGTGGACCTGTGGGACGTCATCCGCTGCGCCGAGACCAAGCCGTACGGGTTCCAGGCCTTCCGCCCCGGCCCCGGGGTCGGCGGCCACGGCGTCCCGCTCGACCCCAACTACCTCCCCCACACCACCCGCACCCCCGGTCACCCGCTTCGCATGGTCGGCCTGGCCCAGGAGATCAACAACCGGATGCCGCAGTACGTCATCCAGCGCTCCGCCACCCTGCTCAACGAGCACGGCAAATCCGCCCGCGGCGCCCGGGTCCTGCTGCTCGGGGTCACCTACAAGCCCGACCTGGCCGACCAGGAGGGCTCCCCGGCGAGCGAGATCGCCAGCCGCCTGCTCGACCTCGGGGCCCTGGTCAGCTACCACGACCCCTTCATCGCCGGATGGCGCGTACGGGACCGGCCCGTCCCCCGCGCCGAGTCGTTGTACGAGGCCGCGGCCAACGCCGACCTGACGATCCTGCTCCAGCACCACCGCACGTACGACCTCCAAGGCCTCGCGGTGAAGGCCCAGCTGCTGCTCGACACCCGCGGCGCCAGCCCCGTGGGCGCGGCCCACCGGCTCTGAGGCCGGGAAATACCCCCTGTGGATGTCGGACACGGCTGCTAGCCCGCGCCGGCAACATCGGCCTCGGCGTCGTCGCCGCCGTCGTCGCGGCCCTGGTCACCGCCGGCATCTACGGCGCGATCACCGGTGCCACCAAGTACCAGGTCGGCTACGCCGCCGTCGGTGTCGGCTTCGTGATCGGCTTCGCCGCGGGCAAGCTGGGCGGCACCGCCATGAACCTACTGCTGCGCCACCGCAACCTGACCGTCGCCGAGGCGAGGGCCGAGATCGAGGCGGTCACCGTCGAGGACCTCCACCGGGTCGCGCGCGCCGTCTGGGCCGACGCGCTGGTGCAGGTGCCCGGCCGCGCCGTGGACTGGGCGGGGCTCACGGCCGCGCCCGCCGCCTCCCCGGAGGTCGTCACCGGACGTCGCTACTCCGCGGTCGAGGAGCCCGGCGTCACGCTGATCGTGGGCTCCGACGGCATCAGCGTGGTCTCGCCGGGCAACCAGGTCACCGTCCGGTACGCCGAGTGCTCCCTGCTCCAGGTCTACCCGGACGGCGCCCGCCACCTCGTCGGCCACGACGGCTTCACCATGACCGTCGAGCCGACCCTGTACGGGATCACCGCGGCCGAACTGGCCCCGCTGGACGCGGCCGTACCGGCCTCCGCGGTGGTCCGCATGCCGCCCCGCGACCCGGCGCGGATCCCGCAGCCGGACAAGCAGGGCGGTGCCTGGTCCGGGCGGAACGCACGCGCCGTCGCGCGCACCGTCGGGTTCTGGCTCTTCGGCGTCCTCACCGTCGTCCTGGCCGTCGCCACGGCCCTGACCGTCTTCGAAGAGACCGATCACGAGATCAATCCGCAGGGCGCGGACTGGGGCGTGATCCGCGTCCTGGTGCTGCTGGCCGGAGGCTGCGTCGCCGTGTGGCACCACCTGTTCCGCGAGCGCCGCAAGGGCTGACCGCCCGCAAGACGCCGAAGGGCCGGCACCCCGCGGGGTGCCGGCCCTTCGTACGTGCGGTGGAGCGGGTCAGCGGCTGTGCTGCGAGTCCGCGATCGTGACCTCGACCCGCTGGAACTCCTTGAGCTCGCTGTAGCCGGTGGTGGCCATCGAGCGGCGCAGCGCGCCGAAGATGTTCATCGAGCCGTCCGGGGTGTGCGACGGGCCGGTGAGGATCTCCTCGGTGGTGCCGACCGTGCCGAGGTCGACCTTCTTGCCGCGCGGCACGTCCTCGTGGACGGCCTCCATGCCCCAGTGGTTGCCCTTGCCGGGCGCATCGGTGGCACGGGCCAGCGGGGAGCCCATCATCACGGCGTCCGCGCCGCAGGCGACGGCCTTGGGGATGTCCCCGGACCAGCCCACTCCGCCGTCGGCGATGACGTGCACGTAGCGGCCGCCGGACTCGTCCATGTAGTCGCGGCGGGCCGCGGCCACGTCCGCGACGGCGGTGGCCATCGGGACCTGGATGCCGAGGACGTTGCGCGTGGTGTGCGCGGCGCCGCCGCCGAAGCCGACCAGGACGCCCGCGGCGCCGGTGCGCATCAGGTGCAGGGCCGCGGTGTAGGTGGCGCAGCCACCGACGATGACCGGGACGTCGAGCTCGTAGATGAACTGCTTGAGGTTCAGCGGCTCGGCGGCGCCGGAGACGTGCTCGGCCGACACGGTGGTGCCGCGGATCACGAAGATGTCCACGCCCGCGTCCACGACGGCCTTGGAGAACTCGGCGGTGCGCTGCGGGGAGAGCGCGGCGGCCGTGACGACGCCGGAGTCGCGCACTTCCTTGATCCGCTGGCGGATCAGGTCCGCCTGGATCGGGGCGGCGTAGATCTCCTGGAGCCGGCGGTTGGCGGACTCCTCCTCCAGCTCCGCGATCTCGTCGAGCAGCGGCTGCGGGTCCTCGTACCGGGTCCACAGGCCTTCGAGGTTCAGCACGCCGAGCCCGCCGAGCTCGCCGATGCGGATGGCGGTCTGCGGGGAGACGACCGAGTCCATGGGGGCGGCCAGGAACGGGAGCTCGAAGCGGTAGGCGTCGATCTGCCAGGCGATCGAGACCTCCTTCGGGTCTCGCGTGCGGCGGCTGGGGACGATGGCGATGTCATCGAACGCGTACGCCCTGCGGCCGCGCTTGCCGCGCCCGATCTCGATCTCAGTCACGTGTGGTGGCCTTTCCTCTGGGTCTGCCCGTCCAGTATCCCCGAACCCCGGCGGCCCGCGTTCCGGTGACCGCTGTACGGACGCACGCGCGGGCACGGCGAAGGGGCGGGCCCGAAGCGGACCCGCCCCTTCATACGATCACACCGTTCAGCCCTTGCGGGAGTAATTCGGGGCCTCGACGGTCATCTGGATGTCGTGCGGGTGGCTCTCCTTGAGGCCCGCGGAGGTGATCCGTACGAACCGGCCGCGGTCCTGGAGCTCCGGCACCGTGCGGCCGCCGACGTAGAACATCGACTGGCGCAGGCCGCCGACGAGCTGGTGCACGACCGCGGAGAGCGGGCCGCGGTAGGGCACCTGGCCCTCGATGCCCTCGGGGATGAGCTTGTCGTCGCCGCCCACGCCCTCCTGGAAGTAGCGGTCCTTGGAGAAAGAGCGCTGGTCGCCGCGGGACTGCATCGCGCCGAGCGAGCCCATGCCGCGGTACGACTTGAACTGCTTGCCGTTGATGAACAGCAGCTCGCCCGGGGACTCCTCGCAGCCCGCGAGCAGCGAGCCGAGCATCACCGTGTCGGCGCCCGCGACCAGGGCCTTGGCGATGTCGCCGGAGTACTGCAGGCCGCCGTCACCGATGACCGGGACGCCCGCGGCCTTGGCCGCCAGCGCGGCCTCGTAGATCGCGGTGACCTGCGGGACGCCGATGCCGGCGACGACGCGGGTGGTGCAGATGGAGCCGGGGCCGACGCCGACCTTGATGCCGTCGCAGCCGGCGTCGATGAGCGCCTGGGCGCCGTCGCGGGTGGCGACGTTGCCGCCGATGACGTCCACCGTGGAGTTCGACTTGATCTTGGCGACCATGTCGCCGACCAGGCGGGAGTGGCCGTGGGCGGTGTCGACGACGATGAAGTCGGAGCCCGCCTCGATCAGGGCCTGGGCGCGCTCGTACGCGTCGCCCGCGACGCCGACGGCCGCACCGACGAGCAGCCGGCCGTCCTTGTCCTTGGCGGCGTTGGGGTACTTCTCGGCCTTGACGAAGTCCTTGACCGTGATGAGGCCCTTGAGGAGGCCCGCGTCGTCGACCAGCGGAAGCTTCTCGATCTTGTGGCGGCGCAGCAGCTCCATGGCGTCCACGCCGGAGATGCCGACCTTGCCGGTGACCAGCGGCATCGGGGTCATGACCTCGCGCACCTGGCGGCTGCGGTCCGACTCGAAGGCCATGTCGCGGTTGGTGACGATGCCGAGGAGCTTGCCGGCCGGGTCGGTGACCGGGACGCCGGAGATGCGGAACTTCGCGCAGAGCTCGTCGGCCTCGCGCAGCGTCGCGTCGGGGTGCACCGTGATCGGGTCGGTGACCATGCCGGACTCGGAGCGCTTGACCAGGTCAACCTGGTTGGCCTGGTCGGCGATGGAGAGGTTGCGGTGCAGGACGCCGACGCCGCCCTGGCGGGCCATCGCGATGGCCATGCGGGCCTCGGTGACCTTGTCCATGGCGGCGGAGAGCAGCGGAACGTTCACACGGACGTTGCGCGAGATGAGGGAGGAGGTGTCGATGGCGTCAGGCGACATGTCCGACGCGCCCGGCAGCAGCAGCACGTCGTCGTAGGTCAGTCCGAGCGTGGCGAATTTGTCGGGTACTCCAGTCGAACCGCTGTCAGTCATGACACCTTCCCAAATGGTCTTGCTCAGCGCGGATGTCCATGCTAACGGGATCCCGCAGCGTCTCATTCCACGACCAAGGTCAACCGGAAGTTTCGTAGTTTCCTACGACGCCTCCTGTGTCGAGGCTACTGTTCGGCGAGCGCGCGCAGCCGGCTGAGGGCCCGGTGCTGGGCCACTCGCACCGCCCCGGGCGACATCCCGAGCATCTGCCCGGTCTCTTCGGCGGTCAGCCCGACGGCCACCCGCAGGACGAGGAGTTCGCGCTGGTTCTCCGGCAGGTTGGCCAGCAGCTTCTTGGCCCACGCGGCGTCACTGCTCAGCAGCGCCCGCTCCTCCGGCCCCAGCGAGTCGTCGGGCCGCTCGGGCATCTCGTCGGAGGGCACGGCCGTACTGCCCGGGTGCCGCATGGCGGCCCGCTGCAGGTCCGCGACCTTGTGCGCGGCGATGGCGAAGACGAAGGCCTCGAAGGGGCGCCCGGTGTCGCGGTACCGCGGCAGGGCCATCAGGACGGCGACGCAGACTTCCTGCGCCAGGTCCTCGACGAAGTGACGAGCATCACCCGGAAGTCGCGACAGCCGCGTACGGCAATAGCGGATGGCGAGGGGGTGCACGAAGGCGAGCAGGTCGTGCGTGGCCTGCTCGTCGCCGTCCACCGCACGGCGTACGAGCGCGCTGACAGCCCCGGCACTGCCGCCTTTGGCGGCGCCGGTGGGGCCTGTGGCCGCGGGTGACCCCAGGGCCTCGTCGTCGCGCATCAATCCATGGTGCCTTGGCGCCGGAGCATTCGCGGCACTGCGGCCCGTGTTGTGCATCGAAGCGTTATGCGGAGCGGGTGCGCCGGTACTCATCGTCTGCGCCCTCCCCTCCCGCTCGGCCGAACTGTCCCCACACCCTCAAGGATGCGGCATCGCGCACGAAGCGACACGCCCCTTGGATTGTGCCCCGCCGATCCCGGGTGCGCACCGGGTACGACAGGACCGCCGGGCGACACCGGGCGGACCCGAGTGCGGCACCAGCTCGCCGCCCCGCCCGCCGATGGCGGACGGGACTGCTCCGGGCGGCCGGTGACCAACGGACGGGGGGACGGGGCCGGGGCGGACGGGCCCCGGATCGGCGGACCCTAGCGGACCAGGCCCCAGCGGAACCCGAGCGCCACCGCGTGCGCGCGGTCCGAGGCGCCCAGCTTCTTGAAGAGCCGGCGGGCGTGCGTCTTGACGGTGTCCTCGGAGAGGAAGAGCTCGCGCCCGATCTCCGCATTGGACCGGCCGTGGCTCATGCCCTCCAGCACCTGGATCTCGCGCGCGGTGAGCGTGGGCGCCGCGCCCATCTCGGCCGAGCGCAGCCGGCGCGGGGCCAGTCGCCAGGTCGGGTCGGCGAGGGCCTGGGTGACCGTGGCCCGCAGTTCGGCGCGCGAGGCGTCCTTGTGCAGATAGCCCCGGGCGCCGGCGGCGACCGCGAGGGCCACGCCGTCCAGGTCCTCGGCGACCGTCAGCATGATGATGCGGGCGCCGGGGTCGGCCGAGAGCAGCCGGCGAACCGTCTCCACACCGCCGAGCCCGGGCATCCGTACATCCATCAGAATCAGGTCGGAGCGGTCGGCACCCCAGCGGCGGAGGACTTCCTCGCCGTTGGCAGCCGTCGTCACACGCTCGACGCCGGGCACGGTGGCAACCGCGCGACGGAGCGCCTCTCGGGCAAGCGGGGAGTCGTCGCAGACGAGGACGGATGTCATGACCGCCCTCCGCAGCTGCTGATGCGCGTCACCTTGAGCCTCCAGGCTGGTACGTATCGTCACCTGTGCGATCGATGCCCCCGGACACCTGTCCGAGAACTTCTTGGTTCAACCGCACTCGCTCTCTCAACGATGGTCACTCGAAAGAGTTACGGGTCGGACGGACACCTTCGGCACTCTACGTGAGGAAGCGATCACGGCGCGGGCGCCACTCGTCGCGGCGTCCTCCATCTGGAGCTATGCCCTATTTGGCGGCTTTTCTTCCGTTTGGCATGTGTCTGAGGCTAGATTCCCAATGAGTCATATTTACATCTACTACGACAGTAGGTGTGGAGACATTGACCGTATCCGCCTCAGTACCGGCACCAAGAGGACTACCAATGGCAGATTTCTCCCGCCTCCCCGGACCGAACGCCGACCTCTGGGACTGGCAGCTGCTGGCTGCCTGCCGCGGGGTCGACAGCTCCCTCTTCTTCCACCCGGAAGGCGAGCGGGGTGCGGCCAGGAGCGCGCGCGAGGCCTCGGCTAAAGAGGTCTGCATGCGTTGCCCGGTGCGTTCGGAATGCGCCGCGCACGCACTCGCCGTCCGCGAGCCCTACGGGGTGTGGGGCGGCCTCACCGAGGACGAGCGCGAAGAGCTGATGGGCCGCGCCCGGCACCGCCTGATCCCCGCGTCGACCGTGATCGGACCGATCGCTCCGCACTAGCCGCCGTCGAAGCGTCCGAAGGAACGTTTCTTCCCCTCGTCGCGAGTCCCGGGCCCGGGACGCCACCCGATCGGCCGTACCGCCGTACGGCCTCCCTCGTGGCGGGCCGCCCCGGTGCTCGCACCCGCTCCGGCCGTACGCATCACCCGTACGCCTCACTCGTACGGGCGCACCTCGCCCGGCGCGGCACCCGGCGTGTCCGCACGCGCGCCGGGCCGCCGGCCGGCTTCAGCGCGCCGCGGCCCGCTCCAGCTCGGCCACGGTCGCGGCCACGGCCGGCACCCGGGCCAGGTCGGGCAGGGTCAGCGCGACCACCTCGCGCTCCACGGCCGGCTCCACCACCAGGGTGCTCACGCCCTTGGCCCGTACGGACTCCACCGCCAGCTCCGGCAGCACCGCGACCCCGAGCCCGGCGCCGACCAGCCCGACCACGGCCGGATAGTCGTCGGTGGCGAAGTCGATGCGCGGGGTGAAGCCCACCCCCTCGCACACCTCCACCAGGTGGCGCCGGCACCGCGGGCAGCCCGCGATCCAGGGCTCGTCCGCCAGCTCCGCCATGCCCACCCGCCCGGCCCCGGCCAGCCGGTGGCCCTCAGGGACCAGCCCGACGAGCCGGTCGGTCAGCAGCGGCCGGACCACGAGGTCCTCCCACTCGGCCGCGGAGCCCAGTCCGTCACCGTCCCCGCCGTACCGGAAGGCCAGCGCCACGTCACAGTCGCCCTCGCGCAGCATCTCCACCGAACGCGGCGGCTCCGCCTCGACCAGCGAGATCCGGGTGCCCGGGTGCGCGGCGCGCATCGCCGCCAGCGCGGTCGGCACGAGGGTGGAACTGCCGCTGGGGAAGGACACCAGCCGCACCCGGCCCGCGCGCAGCCCGGCGATGGCCGCGACCTCCTCCTCCGCGGCGGTGAGCCCCGCGAGGATCCCGGCGGCATGCCGGACCAGCGCCTCACCGGCCTGGGTGAGGCGCATCTCGCGCCCGGCGCGGATGAGCAGCGGGGTGCCGGCCGACTGCTCCAGCGCCTTCATCTGCTGGGAGACGGCGGGCTGGGTGCAGCCGAGCTCGCGGGCGGCGGCGGAGAAGGACCCGGTCCCGGCGACAGCGCGCAGAACCCGGAGATGACGTGCCTCGATCACCCTCCGAGAATAAGGCCTACTTTGACCGGCGAGCGAATATCCCAGTGCCGCTTTGAGGCGGCTGAGTTAGCGTCGGGCCATGCCACCGATGCCATCCGTGCCCTCCATCGCCCCCACCCCCTCCATGCGCCTCGTCTCCGTCAACGTCGGCCGCGCGACCCCGTCCGAGCACACCGACGCCACGGGCGGACTGACCGGCATAGGCAAGCGCCCCGCGCCCGGCCCGGTCCGCGTCTTCGCCCCGGGCCCCAAGGGCGTCGCGGCGAGCGGGGTCGAGGGCGACGACGTCTGCGACCTGCGCCACCACGGCGGCGACCACCAGGCCGTGTACGCGTACGCCCGTGAGGACCTGGACTGGTGGGAGCGCGAGCTGGAGCGCGACCTGCCCGGCGGGATCTTCGGCGAGAACCTCACCACGTCGGGCCTCGACGTGAACGGCGCACTGCTCGGCGAACGCTGGCGCATCGGCCGGGACCTGGTCCTGGAGGTGGCCTCGGCCCGCATCCCCTGCCGGACCTTCCAGGGCGCGGTCGGCGAGAAGGCATGGGTCAAGCGGTACACGCGGGCCGCCCGCCCGGGCGCGTACCTGCGGGTGATCGAGGAGGGGGCGATCACCCCCGGCGACAGCATCGAGGTGATCCACCGTCCGGACCACGAGGTGACGGTGGGGTTCTGGTTCCGGGCCTTCACCACCGAGCGCGCACTGCTCCCGCGCACGCTGGCGGCGGGCGCGGCGATGGAGCCGCAGGCGCACGAGATCGTACGGACGTACGTGGAGAAGTACGGTGCGCGGGACGGGAAGCAGGCACCCGACGGGGCCGGTGGCGGGACACCGCGCGGGGCCGTCACCCGGGGCGGCTAGGTTGCGCGTATGACGACTGCGTTGATTACGGGATCCACGGCGGGCATCGGCGCCGCCTTCGCCCGGCGGCTCGCCGCCCAGGGCCACAACCTCGTACTGGTGGCCCGCGACACCAAGCGGCTCGGCGAGCAGGCCACCGAACTGCACGACCGGCACGGCATCGAGGCCGAGGTGCTGGCCGCCGACCTGTCCACCGACGAGGGCATCGCGGCGGTCGAGGCGCGCCTCGGCGACCGCACGCACCCGGTGGACCTGCTGGTCAACAATGCGGGCTTCGGCAACAAGGGCCGGTACCTGGAAGTCTCCATGGCCGACGAGCTGACCATGCTGAAGGTGCACATCGAGGCCGTGCTGCGGCTGACCTCGGCGGCCACCGAGTCCATGCGCTCGCGCGGGCGCGGCGGCGTGATCAACGTGGCGTCGGTGGCGGCCTTCGTACCGCGCGGTACCTACGGGGCGAGCAAGGCGTGGGTCGTGCAGTTCACGCAGGGCGCCGCGAAGGACCTGGCCGGGTCCGGGGTGCGGCTGATGGCGCTGTGCCCGGGCTTCGTGCGCACCGAGTTCCACCAGCGGGCGGGCATGGGAACGGACAACATCCCCGGCTGGCTGTGGCTTGACGCCGACAAGCTGGTGGCGGCGGCACTGGCCGATCTGGCGCGCGGGAAGACAGTGTCGATCCCGGACCCCCGGTACAAGGCGC
This sequence comes from Streptomyces sp. NPDC060031, assembly GCF_042736805.1. Lineage (NCBI taxonomy): Bacteria > Bacillati > Actinomycetota > Actinomycetes > Kitasatosporales > Streptomycetaceae > Streptomyces > Streptomyces sp. NPDC060031. The sequence goes on along the minus strand of NZ_JBHWVM010000026.1, from coordinate 61,371 downwards.
TGATGGGCGTGGTGAAGCTGACGCCGCGCGGGCTGCTGGGCGGGGTGTCCTCGCGCACGGGCCGCAAGTACGGGCCTCAGTAACGCGCCGCCCGATCGGCCAAGTGGGCGAAATCTCCCTAAAATGGACATGTCCGCATCCAGCCCGGGAGACCGCCATGACATTCGTACAGATAATCGATTACAAGACCAGTCGGCAGGACGCCCTCAACGAGCTGCTCGACCGGTATGTCTCGCAGAGCCAGGGCAAGCGCACCGTCACCCACAGCATCGTGGGCCGGGACCGCGACGACGAGACCCACTACATGGACTTGGTCGAATTCCCCTCGTACGAAGACGCCATGGCGAACTCTCATCTCCCGGAGACGGACAAGATGTTCCAGGAGATGATGGCCCTCTGCGACGGGATGCCCAGCTTCACCAACCTGGACGTCGTCCGGGACGAGCACCTCAACACGATGCTCGTGAACCGGATGTACGAGGACGTCGCGATGAAGGGCGACATGTCCGTCATCGAGGAGATCTTCGCGGAGGACTACCGCGACCACGACATCGGCAACCCCGAGGACAAGGTCGGACGCGCGGGCATCCGCGAGGACGTGGAGGGGTGGCGGTCCGGCTTCGACTTCAGCTTCAAGCGGGACGCCCAGATGGCACAGGACGACTACGTCACCACCCTGTGGACCTGGACCGGCAAGCACAAGGGCGAGTACATGGGCATCGCCCCGACCGGCAAGACCTGCACGATGACCGGAACGACGGTCTTCCGGTGTGAGGACGGAATGATCAAAGAAGGCTGGTGGCACTACGACGCCATGGGCCTGATGCGGCAAATGGGCGCCATGTAGCCCTCACGCACGCGCCCCCCACGCACCTTCACGCACCCTCAGACACGCACCCTCAGACACGGGAAGGCCCCGCTCCGCATATGCGGAACAGGGCCTTCCCCAGTGCGGTACGCGATCAGTGGCTGTGACCGTGGCCGTGGCCGTGACCGGCGTCGCCCTCGTCCTCGGCCGGCTTCTCGACGACCAGGGTCTCGGTCGTGAGCAGCAGGGAGGCGATGGAAGCGGCGTTCTCCAGCGCGGAGCGGGTGACCTTGACCGGGTCGATGACGCCGGCCTTGACCAGGTCGCCGTACTCGCCGGTGGCGGCGTTGAAGCCCTGACCCTTGTCGAGCTCGGCGACCTTCGCGGTGATGACGTAACCCTCGAGACCGGCGTTCTCGGCGATCCAGCGCAGCGGCTCGACGGCGGCGCGGCGCACGACCGCGACACCGGTGGCCTCGTCGCCGGACAGGCCGAGGTTGCCCTCGAGGACCTTGACGGCGTGGACGAGCGCGGAGCCACCGCCGGAGACGATGCCCTCCTCGACCGCGGCGCGGGTCGCCGAGATGGCGTCCTCGAGGCGGTGCTTCTTCTCCTTGAGCTCCACCTCGGTGGCGGCGCCGACCTTGATGACGCAGACGCCGCCGGCGAGCTTCGCCAGGCGCTCCTGCAGCTTCTCGCGGTCCCAGTCCGAGTCGGTGGACTCGATCTCGGCCTTGATCTGGTTGACGCGGCCGAGGACCTCGTCGTGGCTGCCGCCACCGTCGACGATGGTCGTGTCGTCCTTGGAGATGGTCACGCGGCGCGCGGAACCCAGTACGTCCAGACCGGCCTGGTCGAGCTTGAGGCCGACCTCCTCGGCGATGACGGTGGCACCGGTGAGGGTGGCCATGTCCTGGAGCATCGCCTTGCGGCGGTCGCCGAAGCCGGGGGCCTTGACGGCCACGGCGTTGAACGTGCCGCGGATCTTGTTGACGACGAGGGTGGAGAGCGCCTCGCCCTCGACGTCCTCGGCGATGATCAGCAGGGGGCGGGAGCCGCCGGCCTGGATGACCTTCTCGAGGAGCGGCAGGAGGTCCTGGATGGAGGCGATCTTGCCCTGGTTGATCAGGATGTACGGGTCGTCGAGGACGGCCTCCATACGCTCCTGGTCGGAGACCATGTACGGCGAGAGGTAGCCCTTGTCGAAGGCCATGCCCTCGGTGAACTCCAGCTCCAGGCCGAAGGTGTTGGACTCCTCGACGGTGATGACACCGTCCTTGCCGACCTTGTCCATCGCCTCGGCGATGAGCTCGCCGACCTGCTGGTCCTGCGCGGAGAGCGCGGCCACGGCAGCGATGTCGGACTTGTCCTCGATCGGGCGGGCGGTCGCGAGGAGCTCCTCGGACACGGCCTTGACCGCGGCGTCGATGCCCTTCTTCAGGGCGGCCGGGGAAGCGCCGGCGGCGACGTTGCGCAGGCCCTCGCGGACGAGCGCCTGGGCCAGCACGGTGGCGGTGGTGGTGCCGTCACCCGCGATGTCGTTGGTCTTGGTCGCCACCTCCTTCACGAGCTGGGCGCCCAGGTTCTCGTACGGGTCATCCAGCTCGACCTCGCGGGCGATGGTGACACCGTCGTTGGTGATGGTGGGGGCGCCGAACTTCTTGTCGATGACGACGTTGCGGCCCTTGGGGCCGATCGTCACCTTGACCGTGTCGGCCAGCTTGTTGACGCCGCGCTCGAGGGCGCGACGGGCGTCCTCGTCAAACTTGAGAATCTTCGGCATGGGAGCGGTTCAGCCCTCTCGTTGCGATCCCCGGCCGCTCACCGCGACCGCCTAGAACGAACTACGCCCCTCGCCGCCCGGCATCAGCAGGGGTGACCAGGGGCGTAGCTCAAAACAAAACTGGAGAAGTGACTTACTTCTCGACGATCGCGAGCACGTCGCGGGCCGAGAGGACGAGGTATTCCTCGCCGTTGTACTTCACTTCGGTGCCGCCGTACTTGCTGTACAGCACGACGTCGCCGACGGTGACGTCCAGCGGGAGACGCTGGCCGTCCTCGAAGCGGCCCGGACCGACCGCGAGGACGACGCCCTCCTGGGGCTTCTCCTTCGCGGTGTCCGGGATGACCAGGCCAGAGGCCGTGGTCTGCTCGGCGTCGAGCGGCTGGACCACAATGCGGTCCTCAAGCGGCTTGATGGCAACCTTGGAGCTGGTGGTCGTCACGATCCGACCTCCCCCTTCGGAGATCCGGGGTTAACTGTCTGAGGTGGCGACCAGGTCGATCCGTCGTCGCGGGTGCCGGACCTGCCTGTCGCTGTGTTGGCACTCACCAGGGGCGAGTGCCAGACGCGAGACTATTCCGGCGATTAGCACTCGGTCAAGCGGAGTGCCAATTCACGACCGTCGGCGTTGCGCGGACCGGGCCCCGCAGCCCGTGTAAATCCGCGCGCGCGGACGACTCGTGGGCGCTACTGTCCGCGCCATGACCAGGAAAAACTCCGGTGTGCGGTGGGTGCACGCCCTCCCGATCGCCGTCGGCCTCGCATGCGGGATCTACGCGTTCTCATTGGCCGTACCGCGGCTCGTGACCCAGCTGACGGGGGTGGAGGGCACCTTCCGCGCGGAGCGGTGCACCTGGGAGGGGACCTCGCACACGGACCGGCGGGCGGCGTGCGAGGGGTCCTTCACCGCGTCCGACGGATCGTTCACGATCCTCCGGATCGATGCCGAGACCCCGTTCGACACCCCTCCGACCGAACCGGTCGCCTCCCGGGTCAGCGGCCCGTCGGCCGACCAGGCCGTACGCCCGGGCATAGCCGGCTCGCTGGCACCCATGGGCCTGGGCCTGGCAGCCCTCGCCTTCCCGGCCTGGGCCCTGACCGCGGCCACCCGCGACGTCCTCGCCCGGCGCCGCGCCGCAGCCGCCGGACCGGCGCCGCTTCCGGACCCGCCGCCGATCGGGGCGACGCCGGGGGACGCGTCCGATATGTGACGCTGGAGCGATGCGCATCCTCGTGGTCGAAGACGAAGTCGGCCTCGCCGAGTCCCTGCGGCGCGGCCTGTCCGCCGACGGGCACTGGGTCGAGGTCGCCCACGACGGCCACCGCGGCCTGGAACTCGCCCTCGCCGGCGGAGCCACGGGCGGCGGCGCCGGGTACGACGTCGTCCTCCTCGACCTGATGCTCCCCGGCCTCACCGGCTACGAGATCTGCACCCGCATGCGCGCCCAGGGCGACCCCACCCCCGTCCTGATGCTGACCGCCAAGGACGGCGAGTACGACGAGGCCGAAGGCCTGGACTCCGGCGCCGACGACTACCTCACCAAGCCGTTCTCCTTCGTCGTCCTCGCCGCGCGCCTGCGCGCACTCGCCCGCCGCGCCGGCGCCCCCGACCGCGGCGCCACCCTCCAGGCCGGCGACCTCGTCCTCGACCCCCAGGGCCGCCGCTGCCGCCGCGGCGCGCAGGAGATCGAGCTGACCGCCCGCGAGCTCGCGGTCCTCGCCTGCCTGATGGAGCAGCCCGGCCGGGCCGTCGCCAAGCAGGACATCCTCGACGTGGTCTGGGACACCCCGCACGGCATCGACCCGAACATCGTCGAGGTCTACGTCTCCTCGCTCCGCAAGAAGATCGACGCCCCCTTCGGCCGCCGCTCCATCCTCACCGTCCACGGCACCGGCTACCGGATGGCGCCCGACGGTGGTTAGGACCGTCCGCGCCCGCGCCGCCGCGGCCGCCGCCCTCGCGATGGCCGCCGTCCTGGCCGCCGGCGGGCTGTGGCTCTACGCCCTGCTGCGGGCCAACCTGCTGGAGAACACCACCGGCCGCACCGAACTCGCCGCCCGCAAGGTCGCCGCCCAGCTCGACACCCGCGCCCTCCCGCCCGGCGCCCGGATGCCCGCGCCCGAAAGCGGGGTGGACCTGGTCCTCGTACGGGACGGGCAGGGCCGCACCGTCAACAGCACGGCGAGCGCGCCCAAGGACTCCCCCGACTTCGGGGAGCTGCGTCCCGGGCCCGGGCAGGACTCCCGCTCGGCGGTGCTGCCCGCCGCGCGCCCCGGCGCGGAACGGCGCGTTGTCGTCGTGGTCGAGTCCCCCGGCCCGCCGGGGGCGCACGACCCGCACTTCGTGTACGCCATGACGGTGCTCGGCGACGTCGACGACGCGACCCGGGCCGTCGCCGTCGGGCTGCTCGCCGGCTCGCCCCCGCTGATCGCCTTCGCGGCGGCCCTGGCCTGGTGGGTGGCCGGGCACGCGCTGCGCCCCGTCACCGCGATCCGCACCGAGCTGGCGGCGGTCACCGCGAGCGAGCTGGACCGGCGGGTTCCGGACCCGGGCGGCGCCGACGAGATCGCGCAGCTGGCCCGCACGGTCAACAACACGCTCGACCGGCTGGAGCGCAGCGACGCCCGGCAGCGGCAGTTCACCGCCGACGCCTCGCACGAGCTGCGCAACCCCCTCGCGGCCGTCCGGTCCCGGCTGGAGGTGGCGCTGGCCATGGACCGCCCCGACCGGGAGTCGGTGGCGGCCGCGCTGGCCGACACCGAGCGGCTCCAGCGCATCGCGGCCGACCTGCTGCTGCTGGCCCGGCTCGACGGCGGGCCGGCGCCGCGCACCGAGCCGGTGGACCTCGCGCTGCTGGCCGCCGAGGACGCGGCGCGGCGCCCGCACCCCCGGGCCCGGCTGCGGCTGGACGCGCGGGCGCCCGTACCGGTGGCCGGGGATCCGGCGCGGCTGGAGCGGGCGCTGGCCAACCTGGTGGACAACGCCCTGCGGTACGCCCGTGCGGAGGTGGTCGTACGGGCCGCCGCCGAGGACGGCTGGGCGGTGCTGGAGGTCGTGGACGACGGCCCGGGCATCCCGCGGGCCGACCGGGACCGGGTCTTCGAGCGGTTCGTACGGCTGGACGCGGACCGGGGCCGGGCCAGCGGCGGGAGCGGGCTGGGCCTGGCCATCGCCCGGGAGATCGCGCGGGCGCACGGGGGCGACGTACGGGCGCTGCCGGCGCCCGCCGGGGGCGCGCGGATGGTGCTGCGCCTGCCGGGGCGCGCGCGGACCTGAAGGCGGATTCAGGACCTTCAGGTCTCCTTCAGCCCCGCGCCCCCAGCATCGACAGGCATGACTGCGCAACGGAGGAAGACCAGCCGCCGAAAGCCGCCGACACGCCGCCGCAGGCTCATGCGCACGCTGCTGATCACCGGGTGCGCGCTGGCCGTGATGGCGGGCGGCGGCGCCTGGTACGTGTACAAGGACCTCGTCTCCAGCATCGGCAGCTCCAAGGCGTTGGAGGGCGCCGAGAAGTCGAAGCACGGCGATACGAACATCCTGCTGATGGGCCTGGACAGCCGCCGCGGCCAGAACGGCGAGGACCTGCCGAAGGAGATCCTCGAAAAGCTGCACGCCGGCAACAGCTCGGCCGTCGGCGGGTACAACACGAACACCCTGATCCTGCTGCACGTCCCCGGCGACGGCGGCAAGGCGAAGGCCTTCTCGGTGCCGCGCGACAACTTCGTCACGCTGTACGGCGTGCCGGGGTTCACCGGGAAGAGCAAGATCAAGGAGGCGTACGGGCTGGCCAAGGCCAAGCGCGAGGACCAGCTCTCCGTCCAGGGGGTCAAGGACAAGCGGCAGCTGGAGCACGAGGGCCGCGAGGCGGGGCGCAAGGCCGAGATCGAGACGGTGCGCAACTTCCTGGGCGTCCCGATCGACCACTTCGCCGAGCTGAACCTGGCCGGTTTCTACCACCTGGCGGGCGCCCTGGACGGCGTACCGGTGTGCCTGAACAAGGCGACGAAGGACTCGTTCTCGGGGGCCGACTTCCCGGCCGGCAAGCAGACCCTCGACGGCGCGCAGGCCCTGGCCTTCGTGCGGCAGCGGCACGGTCTGACCATGGGCGACCTGGACCGGACGAAGCGCCAGCAGGCCTTCCTGGCGGGGGCGACGTACAAGCTGAACCAGGCCGGGACCTTCACGGATCCGGTGAAGCTGCTCAAGCTGGTCAACATGGCGAAGGAGGACGTGGTGACCGATCAGGGATGGGATCTGCTGTCCTTCATCAAGCAGGCGAAGAACCTGTCCGGGGGCAATGTGGACTTCACGACACTGCCCATCGAGGGGTTCGCGAGGAACCATGGCGCCGAGATAAACGTCGTAGACGATATGAAGATAAAGCGCCTCATTGCCGAGCAGATAGGACCCAAGGGCACTGCGAGCCCGAGCGCGCCGGGCGCCGCTCCCTCCTCACCGGGGACGACCGCACCGGGCAAGACCGCTCCCGGGACGAACTCTCCCGGGACGACCGCACCCGCGCCCGCGGGCAAGCCGAGCCCCGCGATTGACGGCGGCGGCGTCCCGTGCGTGGACTGAGGCTCCAAACGACGTCGGGCGCCCGCCGCCGCACCGAAGCCCTGCTGCTGGCCTTCGTCGTCGCCATAGCCGTTTTCGGCCATGTCTCCGCGGGCCTGGCGATGAACAACGCGCTGCCGCCCAACCTCGCCGGCTTCACGGTGAGCCTGTCGCTGCTGGCGCTGGTGGGTCACCTGGGCATCCGCCGGTTCGCGGCGTACGCGGATCCGCTGATCTTCCCGCTGGCCATGCTGCTGACCTCGCTCGGGCTGGTGCTGCTGCACCGCCTCGACCAGGGGTACATCGAGCGGTACGGGTCGGTGGCGAACGCGCCGGGACAGTTGCTGTGGACGGTGGTCGGGGTCGCCGCCTGCATCGTGGTGGTGGCGCTGCTGCGTGACCACCGGCTGCTGCAGCGGTTCATCTACATCACGATGGCCGTCTCGCTGGTGCTGCTGATCGCCCCGGCGCTCTTCGGCGCGGACGCGTACGGCGCCAAGCGCTGGATCAAACTCGGCGCGCTCTCCTTCCAGCCCGGCGAGTTCGTGAAGCTGACGATCGCGGTCTTCTTCGCCGGCTATCTGGTCGTCCACCGGGACTCGCTGGCCCTGACCGGCCGCAAGTTCATGGGCATGCGGCTGCCCCCGATGCGCCAGCTCGGCCCGATCGTCACGGTGTGGATCGTCTCGATGCTCGTGCTGGTCTTCGAGCGCGACCTCGGCACCTCGCTGATCTTCTTCGGCGTCTTCGTGGTGATGCTGTACGTCGCGACCGAGCGCACCAGCTGGGTGGTCTTCGGCGTGTTCATGGCGGCGGTGGGCGCCTTCGCGGTCGGCTCGACCGAGCCGCACGTCAAGGCCCGCGTGGCCGCCTGGCTGGAGCCGCTGTCGTACTACTGGAAGGACCGCCCGCCGGGGGTCACCTCGGACCAGTCGGCGCAGGCGCTGTTCAGCTTCGGCACCGGCGGCATCTCCGGCACGGGCCTCGGCGTGGGCCACCCCGAGCTGATCGCGTTCGCGGGGCGCAGCGACTTCATCCTGACCACGGTCGGCGAGGAGCTCGGCCTGGCCGGGGTCATGGCCGTGCTGCTCCTGTACGCGCTCCTCGTGCAGCGGGGCCTGCGGATGGCACTCGGCGCCCGCGACCCCTTCGGCAAACTCCTGGCGGTGGGCCTGGCCTCGGCGCTGGCCCTCCAGGTCTTCGTGGTGGCGGGCGGCGTGACGGGCCTGATCCCCCTGACCGGCAAGGCCCTGCCCTTCCTGGCGAAGGGCGGCTCGTCCCTGCTGGCCAACTGGATCATGATCGCCCTGCTCCTGCGCATCAGCGACAGCGCGGAGCGCCAACGCGAGGCGGACGCACGGGACCCGGTGGAAACGACGATCACGCCGGCGGTGACGGTCTAAGGATCGCTCAGGGCCCTAGAGGTAGTCCTCGAGCCGCCCGATCTTGTACCCCTGCTCCTGGATCCGCTGGAGCATGCGCGTCGTCATCTCGATCTCCGTCGCGCCCTTGAGCTCGGCGGGGCCGCGGAAGTGGGCCAGGATGATGTCGCCCGGTTTGAGGGCGGAGCCCTCGGCGTACTGGAAGTTGTTGATCTGCATCGACACGCGCCACAGGACCAGGTGCGATATGCCGCACTCGGCGGCGGCCTTGAGGGTGTCGTCGTTGTAGTTGCCGTACGGCGGGCGGAACCACTGCGGCTTCGTGCCGAAGCGCTTCTCCAGGCGTTCCTGCTGGCCGCATATCTCCTTCTTCTGCGCCGCGAAGGGCAGGGTCCGGAGGTTCGGGTGCGTCAGGGTGTGGTTGTTTATCGTGCTGCGGGAGCCGTTGTCGCGGAGCTTCTCGAAGTGGCCGTAGTCCGACGAAGCGATGTTGTCCGTCAGGAACATGCTGATCGGCAGCTTCAGATCGGCCGCCATCTTCAGGAACTCGGGGTTCTTCTCGGCGCCGTCGTCGAAGGTCAGGAAGACTATTTTCTCCCCGCCCGGCACGGGTATTCGGTCCGTCACCGGGACCTTGCCCGGCTTGCCCGGCGGGAGCTGGGGTTTGGCGGCGGGCTTGGGCGCGTACTGGACGGGGCCGGTCAGCCCCCACTTCTTGTACGCCTCGTCGGCCGGAGTGGCCGCCGAGGCCGAGGCCGAGGACGAGGGGGACGGCGAGGCCGACTTCTCCTCGACCGCCTTGCGGCCCAGCCTCTCGATCGGTTCGACGCTGTCCCCGCACCCCGACAGGGACAGCGCGAGCGCGCCGGCCGCCAGCGTTCCGGCTACCAGCCGGCGCGCGTACCTCACAAGTAGTCCTCCAAGCGGGCCACGGCATACCCCTTGTCCGTGACGGTCTTCATGACATGACGGATCATGTCAGGCATGGTGCCCTTCCAGTCCTCCCGCCCCCGGAAGTGCGTGAGGATGATGTCGCCGGGGTGGAGGTCGCGGTCCCACTCCCGGTAGTCCATCCGGTTCGTGAAGGCCTCTGCGTTCCACAGGGGCACGGCCTTGATGCCGCAGGACTTGGCCGCGCGCAGCGTGTCCTCGTTGTAGTTCCCGTACGGCGGCCGGAAGAGCGTCGGCCGCTTGCCGAACTCCTTCTGGATGGTGTCCTGCTGGCCGCAGATCTCCTGGCGCTGCTTCTCGTACGAGAGCGCCGGCATGTACCGGTGGTTGAGGGTGTGGTTGTTCAGGGTGACGCCGGCGGCCTGCATCTGCTTGAAGTACGGGTAGTTGTCCCGCACGAGGTAGTCGCTGAGGAACGCCGTGTACGGGATCTTCAGTTCCTGCATCATCTTCAGGAACTCGGGGTCCTTCTCCGCACCGTCGTCGATCGTCAGGAAGACGACCTTGTCCTCGGTCGGGACGGTGGTGAAGACCGGAGGCAGGTTCTCCTGGTCCTCCACCTCGAAGCCCTCGCGGGTGGTGATCTCGGGCTTGGCCTTCGGCGCCGCCGGGGCCATCAACGGCGGCTTGACCAGGCGCCACTTCTTGGCGGCGACGATCCGCGCCTGCCGGGCGGCCTTCATCTTCTCGGCGTGGTTGGCGAGCGCGCCGGCCGCGCCCGCGTCGGCGCCCTTCGCCTTGGCCGCCTTGTCCGGCGCCCCCGACTGCCCGGAGCCGCACGCCGTCGTGAGGGCGGCGACCAGCAGTGCGGCCAGTGCCACCCCGAACCGGCCGCGCGGACGCGCCGCGAACCGGTGACCCTGTAGCGTCTTATGTTCCTTTTGTCCGACTAGCTGCATAGCAGCGCATCCTGGCACCCGACACGCCCCCGTCACGGCCGACACCGCGATCGGAATCCGACCTTCCTCCGAGTGGCCCACAGGGGACGACAATGGACCCCGTGACCCCCGAAGACTTCGCCGCGCTCCTCACCCCCGAGGGCCTCGCCCTCCTCGACTCGCTCCGCGACCACGACCCCGCCCAGGAGCTCGCCGTCGCCACCCGGCTGCGCCGCGAGCACCCCGCCGCACTGGTCTCCGCCGCGCTCGGGCAGGCCCGGCTGCGGCAGCGCGCGGTGGCGAAGTTCGGGGCCGAGGACGCGTTCCGGATGTACTTCACCCCCGGCGGCGGCGAGATGGCCACCCGCGCGTCGGTGGCCTCGTACCGCGCCGAGCGGCTCGCGGCCCTCGGCGTACGGAGCCTCGCGGACCTGTGCTGCGGCATCGGCGGCGACGCCCTCGCCCTGGCCCGGCTCGGCATCCGGGTACTGGCGGTGGACCACGACCCGCTGACCGTGGCCGTCGCGCGCGCCAACGCCGAGGCGCTGGGGCTGGCGGAGCTGATCGAGGTCCGGGAGGCGGACGTGACCGAGGTCGACGTGTCCTCGTACGACGCCGTCTTCATCGACCCGGCCCGGCGCGGCGGACGCGGCCGGATCTTCGACCCGGAGAGCTACTCGCCCCCGCTGTCGTGGGCCGTCGAGACCGCGCGCGGCGCCAAGTACGCCGCCGTCAAGATCGCCCCCGGGATCCCGCACGAGGCCGTCCCCGCGGAGGCCGGGGCCGAGTGGATCTCCGACCAGGGGGACGTCAAGGAGGCCGTGCTCTGGTTCGGCACCGCGCCGGGCGAGATCCGCGCCACCCTGCTGCCCGGCCCGCGGGCCCTGCGCACCACCGATCCGCTGCCCGACCCGCAGGCCGGCCCCGTGGGCCGCTGGCTCTACGAGCCCGACGGCGCCGTCATCCGCGCCCACCTCGTCGCCGAGGTCGCCGAGCAGCTCGACGGCCGGCTGATCGACCCGACCATCGCCTACATCACCGCCGACGAGCTGCGCGCGACGCCGTACGCGACGGCGTACGAGATCACCGACGTACTGCCCTTCGGCCTGAAGAAGCTCAAGGCCCTGCTGCGCGAGCGCGGGGTCGGCATCCTGACCGTGAAGAAGCGCGGCTCCGCGATCGAGCCGGAGGAACTGCGCAGGAAGGTCAAGCCGCAGGGGCCGAACTCCGCGACCGTCTTCCTGACCCGGGTGGCCGGGGCCCCCTCGATGCTGATCGGCTCGCCGGCGCCCGCGCCCGCGCCCGCCCCGGCGCCCGCGCCTACGCCGTAGGGCGGCGGCCGCGGAAGGCGCGCAGTGCCCACCGGTAGTGCGCGCCCGCCTTGCCCAGCCCCAGCAGGCCCGTGATCCACAGGATCAGGCCGAGGCCCATGTAGTACGCGACCTCGCCGTACGTGTCCTCGCCCGGCCGCGCCGACACCGCGACCCCGAAGGTCACCCAGAGCCCGAGCGCGCCCAGTACGAAGGAGGCCAGCAGCCAGGTCAGGCTCCGCCCCGGCGCGCGCGCCCGGGAGTCGGCGGCCGGGTCCCGGTCCCACTCCGCCCAGGCGCACATCAGCTGGCGGACCTGGCGGTCGCGCCGGGCGCCGGAGGCGAGCCAGAACCCGGCCGGGACCAGTACACCGGCGCCGAGCACGACGAAGACGAGGCCGAGGAGGAAGGAGACGGGGTCCCCCTCCTCGAAGGCCATCAGGGCCATGCCGACGAAGGACCAGCCGAGCGCGAAGACCGCCGAGACGGCCCAGAGCAGCAGCAACCGCCCCAGCCCCAGGCTGCGCTGGCCGAGCTCGCGCAGGAAGCGGGCCCGGTCGGCCCGCACGACGGTCTCGTCCATCCAGTCGCGCAGGTGCGCGGGAGGTGGCGGCGGCGGCAGGTCACGGCGAGGCATGTGCATGACCATAGCGGCAGGGCGTCGAGATTCGCCTGAGGCCCTGCTCCGGCGGCGGACGACCGCTGCGCGGGCTCAGCCTCCGTCGGCCTCCACCGACTCGAACCGCCAGCGGTGCACGGCCCGCGTGATCAAGTCGGCGGCGGGCTCGGGGAGTTCGGGCAGCTCCGCCGCCACCCCCTCGGGCGCCTCCCACCAGGTGATCACGAGCACCCGGTCCTGCGGGGCCCGGAACACCTCGCGCCGCCCCGGCTCCCGGGCCAGCACCTGCGAACGGGCCCACTCCAGCAGCTCGTTGCCCCGGCCCGGCACCGCCCGGGCCTCCCACATCAGCGCGACGGTGCTCATGAGTACAGGTTGTCCTTGCTCAGCTCATGCACGTGATCGTGGTCGTGACCGTGGCCGTGGCCGTGCGCATGCGCGGTGCCCGGAACATGCGGGTCCGTCACCGGCAGCGAGGAGTCCGCCGACAGGTCCCAGTCCGAGGCCGCCCGGTTCCGCTTGACCATCTCCGCACCCAGCGCCGCCACCATCGCGCCGTTGTCCGTGCACAGCCCCGGCCGCGGCACCCGCAGGATGATCCCCGCGTCGTCGCAGCGCTCCTGCGCGAGCGAGCGCAGCCGGGAGTTGGCCGCCACACCGCCGCCGATCATCAGGTGGTCGACGCCCTCGTCCTTGCACGCGCGGATCGCCTTGCGCGTCAGCACGTCCACCACGGCCTCCTGGAAGGACGCCGCCACATCGCGCACCGGGACCTCCTCGCCGGCCTTCCGCTTCGCCTCGATCCAGCGGGCGACCGCCGTCTTGAGCCCGGAGAAGGAGAAGTCGTACGCCGCGTCGCGCGGCCCCGTCAGCCCGCGCGGGAAGTTGATCGCCCTCGGGTCGCCCTCGCGCGCGAGCCGGTCGATGACCGGACCGCCCGGGAAGCCCAGCTGAAGCACCCGAGCGATCTTGTCGAAGGCCTCGCCCGCCGCGTCGTCGATCGTCGCGCCCAGCGGCCGTACGTCACTCGTGATGTCCGGCGCCAGCAGCAGCGACGAGTGCCCGCCCGACACCAGAAGCGCCATCGTCGGCTCGGGCAGCGGCCCGTGCTCCAGCTGGTCGACGCAGATGTGCGAGGCCAGGTGGTTCACCCCGTACAGCGGCTTGCCGAGCGCGTACGCGTACGCCTTGGCCGCCGAGACGCCCACCAGCAGCGCCCCCGCGAGGCCCGGGCCCGCGGTGACGGCGATGCCGTCGAGGTCGCGGGCGCTGACCCCGGCCTCCTTCAGGGCGCGCTCGATGGTCGGGACCATCGCCTCCAGGTGCGCGCGGGAAGCCACCTCGGGCACGACTCCGCCGAAGCGCGCGTGCTCGTCCACGCTCGACGCGATCGCGTCCGCGAGCAGGGTCGTACCGCGGACCACGCCCACGCCGGTCTCGTCGCAGGAGGTCTCGATGCCGAGGACGAGGGGTTCGTCAGCCATGGGTCTCACTTCTTACGGCGTCTTGGAAGGTCGGGGGCAGGGAGGTGGCGGGGTCGGAAAGGCGCATCACGAGCGCGTCGACGTTGCCGGGCTGGTAGTAGCCGCGCCGGAAGCCGATCGGCTCGAAGCCGAAGCGCTCGTAGAGCTTCTGGGCCCGGGTGTTGTCCACCCGCACCTCCAGCAGCACCTCGGCGCACTCGAACGCGGTGGCCGCGCGCAGCAGATCGGTCAGCAGCCGGGCACCGAGCCCGGTGCCCCACTGGTCGCGGGCGGCCGCGATGGTCTGTACGTCGGCCAGGTCGCCGGCGGCGGCCAGCCCGGCGTAGCCCACGACGCGGCCGGCGCCGTCCTCGGCGACGACGTAGCGGCGGGTGGCCTGCGGGCCGCGGGCGTGGGCGAGCTCGGACCAGAACATCCCGGCCGACCAGGCGTCCTGCGGGAACAGCTCGTGCTCCAGCTCCAGCACCGGCTCGATGTCCCACCAGCGCATCTCGCGCAGGACCACGGTCGAGGAGGTCACTTGGGGGTGACCACCTTGTAGTTCTTGGGCACCTCGGCGTCGGGCCGGCGCAGGTAGAGGGGCGTCGGAGGCAGGCCGTCGCCGTTCTCGAAGGCCTCACCCGCCGCCAGCCGCTCCGCGGCGAGAGCGGCCAGGGCCCCCGCCGACTGGTGCTCGGGGCCCCGCGCGTCCGGGAAGACGTCCGGGTAGAGCAGCGCGCCCTGCCCGACGGCGGGCAGGCCGGCGACCCGCTCGGCGATCTCGGCCGGGCGGTCCACCGAGGGCCCGTCGACCCGGGTGCGCGGGTCCTCGTAGCGCGCCCAGTAGACCTCCTTGCGCCGCGCGTCGGTGGCGACGACGAAGGGGCCCTCGACCCCGGCGAGGCCCGCGGCGTACGCGAGCCCGTCGAGGGTGCACAGTCCGTGCACGGGCACGCCGAGCACGGCGGCGAAGGTGGAGGCGGTCACGAGGCCGACCCGCAGCCCGGTGTAGGGGCCGGGGCCGGTGCCGACGACGATGCCGGTGACGGCGTCGAGCTTCAGCCCGGCCTCGGCGAGCACCTTGTCCACGGAGGGCAGCAGGAGCTCCCCGTGGCGGCGGGCGTCGACCTGGTTCGACTCGGCGAGGACGGACTCGCCGTCGTGCAGGGCGACGGTGACGGCGGGCGTGGCGGTATCTACAGCGAGCAAGAGCACGCGAACAGCCTACGACTCCGGGGACGGGGAGCCTTGCGGCCGGTGTCCGGGCGACCCGGCTGCTACCTTCGACGCAGGTGATCCTCAGGTGATCCGACAGGTGTTTCCAGGGGAAGCGCGGAGAGGTGGAGCAAGGTGGCACGCAGCAGCTCGGGAATCGTGGCCGGGCTCACCGCCGTGGCGATCGCAGCGGTCGGCTTCCTCGGCTACCAGGCCTCCGCCACCGCACCCGCGCACCCGCCGAAGGCCGCCGGGCAGAGCCCGGTCCCCGGCCCCAGCCAGCCCGCCCCCGCCCCCGCCCCCGCCAAGCAGGAGCCGGCCAAGGCGGTACCGCTGCCGGCCGGATCCGGCACCGGGGTGCGCGTCGTGTACTCCGTGGGCCTCAAGCGGGTCTGGCTGGTCAGCGACACCGCCGGGCAGGAGCCGAAGTCCTTCGCGGTGATGCCGAGCACCGTGCACCCGAAGGCGGGTACCTACGCGGTCAGCTCGCGCTCGGGCGCGGTCACCGGCTCGGACGGGGTGCCGATCGAGCACGTCGTCCGCTTCGCCAGCGCGGACGGGGTCCCGGTCGGCTTCAGCGCCCGGGTGGACGGCCAGATTCCGCAGCCCGACCCGGCCAAGAAGACCGGCGGCATCCGCATGGCGCGCGCGGACGGCGACGCGATGTGGAACTTCGCCACGATCAACTCGAAGGTCGTGGTCGTCCCCTGACGCCCTGCCGGGCACCGCACGGCGGACTTCACCCGGACGTGGGACCTCAGGCGGCCTCGGACCCCGAGGCCGCCTGATCCGTGTCCTCTTCGTCCGCCGGCTCGTCGAGGCGTGCGCGCGCGGGCGGCGTCGACACCGCGGTGGCGGCCACGCCCGCGGCGAGCAGCGCCCCCATGGACACGGCGGACGGGCGGGGGTCGCGCTCTACTCCTGCGGCTGCCGACATGATGTGCCTCCTGGCCCGGGCCGGCCTGCACTTAGGTAGGCCTAACCAGCCCTCGGTACCATGTCACCACGTGTGCCTCTGTCAGCGCAATATCTTGCCGACGAGTTGTCGGTACGCCATCGGTACGTCCAGTCGATACGTCCAGTCGGTACGCCCTACTCCGCCTGTGCGGGAGCCAGGGCCACCAGGGCCCCCTCACCCGACCAGCGCGTGCCGACCCCGCGCACCACGACCTCGCGCACGTCGTCCAGGACCTCCTCGTGGCCGACCGCACGCTTGATCACCACGTGCAGACGGTCGTCGGACAGCTCCTCGACCTTGCCGTCGCCCCATTCGACGACGACCACGGACTCGGGCAGCGAGACGTCGAGGTCCAGGTCCTCCATCTCGTCCAGCCCGCCGCCCAGCCGGTACGCGTCCACGTGCACCAGCGCCGGGCCGCCGCCCAGGGACGGGTGGACCCGGGCGATGACGAAGGTCGGCGAGGTCACGGCCCCGCGCACGCCGAGGCCTTCGCCCAGGCCGCGGGTCAGGGTGGTCTTGCCCGCGCCGAGCTCGCCGGTCAGCAGGACGAGATCGCCGGGGCGCAGCAGGCCGGCGATCCTGCGGCCGAGCTCCCGCATGGCATCGGGAGAGTCGACGGTGATGTGGGCCTCGGCGTCAGGCCTCTGGCCCTGCTCCGGAGCCGGGCTGGGCTGCGCTTCCCGCGGTACTTCTTCCATGCCCGCCAACGTTAGCCGGTACGGAGACCGCCCCGGTGCGCGCCAGCAGCTCGGCCAGCAGCCGTGTCACGGTGTCCGGGTACTCCAGCATCATCAGGTGCCCGGCGTTCTCCAGGACGACCAGTTCGGCGGACGGCAGCGCTTCCTTGATGGCCAGGCTGTGGGCGGCCGGGGTGACCATGTCGTGGTCGGCGGCGATCACCGTGACGGGGATGTCCGCGAACCGCTGGAGCGCGGCCGTCTTGTCGTGCGCCTGGAAGGCCGGGTAGAACTCGGCGACGACGTCGATGGGGGTGGCCTCGATGAGCCGTTCGGCGAAGCGGGCGACGCCCGGGTCCACGTCACGCGAGCGGAACGAGTACATCTTGATCATGCCGGCGAAGAGGTCGGCGGTGGCCCGGCGGCCCTTCTCCACCAGCTCCACCTGTGAGCCGAGCGCCTTGAGCACGCCGGGCAGGAAGCGCCGTACGGCACCCATCCCGACGGCGGGCAGCCCGTACGTCACCTCGTCGAGGTGGCCGCTGGAGGTGCCGACGAGCGCCACCCCGACCACGCGGTCACGTACGAGCTCGGGGAACTGCTCGGCAAATCCCATGATGGTCATACCGCCCATCGAGTGACCGACCAGGATCAGCGGTCCCTCGGGGGCGGCGGCGTCGATCACGGCCTTGAGGTCGCGGCCCAGCAGCTCGAAGCTCACCGGTTCGCCGTCGGCCTGGCCGAGGCCGCGCGCGCTGCGGCCGTGGCTGCGCTGGTCCCAGTAGACGGCGCGGACCACGCCGCGCAGGGCCGCCCGCTGGAAGTGCCAGGCGTCCTGGCCGAGGCAGTAGCCGTGGCAGAACACCACGGTCGCCGGGGCGGGGGCCTTGCGGCGCAGCCGGCCGCGCTTGCCCTCCTCGGGCAGTTCGTCGACCTCGTAGTGGAGTTCGGTGCCGTCCTCGGCCCACGCGGAGCCCTCGGTGCCGCGCAGGGACCCGTAGTCCCCGGTGGAGTCCAGTGCGAGACGTGCCTTCATCCGCATGCCCCTCCCTACGGTGATCCGTTCGACCGCGACACCGGCGGCCGCGCCCGCGGCTATCACGCCGATGGCGGCGCCGGCCCAGCCGGCCTTGCGCCAGTTCTCGCTCACGCCGTCCTCACTCAGCCGTCGACCGGGCCGTTTCAGCCGTTTCGGTACACCCGGGGCACGCGGCTCCCGATACGAGTGACGATCTCATACGCGATCGTGTGTGCCGCTTGAGCCCAGTCCTCGGCGGTGGGCTCGCCGCGGCGGGCGTCGCCGAAGAGGACGGCCTCGTCGCCGACCAGTACCCGGTCGTCTCCGTCGAGGTCGACGACGAACTGGTCCATCGCCACGCGTCCGGCGGCCCGCCGGATGGTGCCGCCGACCAGGACCGGGCCGCGGTCGGAGGCGTGCCGCGGGACGCCGTCGGCGTAGCCGGCGGGGATGAGCGCCAGACGGGTGTCGGACTCGGTGACGTAGTGGTGCCCGTAGCTGACCCCGTGCCCGGCCGGCACGCCCTTGACCAGGGCCACGGACGCTTTCAGGGTCATGGCCGGCCGCAGTCCGAGCTGTTCGGGGGTGCCGAGCTCGGGGGCCGGGGAGACCCCGTAGACGGCCAGCCCGCAGCGCACCAGGTCGAAGTGGCTCTCGGGCAGGGTCAGGGTCGCGGGCGAGTTGGCGATGTGCCGGACCTCGGGCTCGACGCCCTCCTTCTCGGCGTGCGCGAGCATGTCGCGGAAGGCGGCGAGCTGGAGCGCGATGGAGGGGTGGCCGGGCTCGTCGGCGCACGCGAAGTGCGACCAGACGCCGGTGACGGCGACCGTGCCCTCGGCCTGCGCGGCGACGGCCGCGCCGACGAGGTCGGCCCAGTCGGCGGGCTGGCAGCCGTTGCGGCCGAGCCCGGTGTCGGCCTTGAGCTGGATCCTGGCCGTACGGCCGCTCGCGCGTGCGGCCTCGCGGACCTCGTCCAGGGCCCAGATCCCGCTGACGGAGATGTCCAGATCGGCTTCGACGGCCTCCCGCCAGGGCCCTCCGGGGGTCCACAGCCAGCACATGATCCGGCCGCCGATCCCGGCGGCGCGCAGCGCGAGCGCCTCCTCGGGGGTGGCGGTTCCGAGCCAGGTGGCACCGGCCTCCAGGGCCGCGCGGGCGCAGGGGAGGGCCCCGTGCCCATAGGCGTCCGCCTTGACCACGGCCATCACCGCGGCCCGGGGCGCGCGCTCGCGCAGGGCGCGCACGTTCTCCCGGACGGCGTCCAGGTCGATCTCGGCGTACACGCGCGTCGGTGTCTCGTTCATCCCCCACAGTCTCTCAGAACCCGAACCTGGGGCTCCGCCCCAGACCCCGCGCCTCACACGCCGGCGCGGCTGAATTCTGGCTGATGCCGCCTCCCGGCAATGGCGGCCGGCGGGACGCGCAGCGTCAGCGGGGAACGTCCCGCCAGGCGGCCGGGAGGGCCTCCGCTACCTGGTGGGCCAGGAGAGGGGCGCCCGAGGCCGCGCGGCGGGCCGCCAGGCCGTGGAGGTACGCCGCCACGGACGCGGCGTCCACCGCGGACAGGCCCGCCGCCAGGAGCGAGCCGCCCAGGCCGGACAGGACATCGCCACTGCCGGCGGTGGCCAGCCACGGCGTACCCGTCGGATTCACCCGAACCGGCCCCCCGCCGGAGGCGACCAGCGTCGTCGACCCCTTCAGCAGCACCGTCGCCCCGTACCGCCGCGCCAGCCCCCGTACCGCGTCCAGCCGCCCCGCCTCCACGGACTCCCGCGGCACCCCCAGCAGCGCCGCCGCCTCCCCCGCGTGCGGGGTCAGAACCGTCGGCGCCGAGCGCACCCGCAGCCCTGCGGCGTCCAGCCCGCGCAGCCCGTCCGCGTCCACCAGCACCGGCACCGGATCCGCCAGGCACCGCGCGACCTCGTCGCCCCGCCCGTCGCCCAGCCCCGGCCCGACCACCCACGCCTGCACCCGGCCCCGCCCGATCAGCGTCTCGGGGTACCGGGCGAGTACGGACTCCGCCGCCGGCCCCACGTACCGCACCGCACCCGCACCGCCCCGCAGCGCCCCGGCCACCGCCAGCACCGCCGCCCCCGGATACTGCGACGACCCGGCGACCACCCCGACCACGCCCCGCCGGTACTTGTCGCTCGAAGCCGTCGGCACCGGCAGCAGCCCCGCCACATCGGCGTGCTGCAAGGCCTCCGCGTCGGGCGCGCCCAGCGCCAGCCCGATGTCCACCAGCCGCAGCGCGCCCGCCCGCGACGCCCCCGGGTCGACCAGCAGGCCCGGCTTGTAGGCCCCGAAGGTCACCGTGACGTCGGCCCGTACGGCGGCTCCCGCCACCTCCCCGGTGTCCGCGTCCACCCCGCTCGGCAGGTCCACGGCGACCACCACCGCGCCCGGGGGGATCCGCTCCACCAGCGCGGCGGCCGCCGGCCGCAGCCCGCCCCGCCCGCCGATCCCGACGAGCCCGTCCAGTACGAGGTCCGCCCGCTCCGGTACGGCCGCGGCCACGCGCCCCCCGGCGGCCCGCAGCGCCGCCAGTCCGCCCGCGTGCACCCGCTGCGGATCCATCGGCACCGCGGTCACCCCGGCCCCGCGCCGCGCCAGGCGCGCACCGGCGTACAGCGCGTCACCGCCGTTGTCCCCGGGCCCGACCAGCAGCACGACCCGCGCCCCGTAGACCTTCCCGAGCAGCCCGGCGCAGACGGCGGCCAGCCCGGCCGCGGCCCGCTGCATCAGGGCGCCTTCGGGCAGCCGGGCCATCAGCTCGCGCTCGGCGGCCCGTACGGTCTCCACGCTGTAAGCAGTACGCATGGCACCAGCCTGCCCGACGACGGCCGTTCGAGGCCTTTCGAGGCCGCTGGAGGCCGCTGGAGGCCGCTACCCCTCGGCGATCACCACGGCGGACGCCACCCCGGCGTCGTGGCTCAGCGAGACGTGCCAGGACTTCACGCCCAGCGCCAGCGCCCGCGCCTCCACCGTCCCCGACACCCGCAGCCGGGGCTGCCCGCTGTCCTCGACGTACACCTCGGCGTCGGTCCACAGCATCCCGGCGGGCGCGCCGAGCGCCTTGGCCAGCGCTTCTTTGGCCGCGAACCGGGCGGCGAGCGAGGCCGTCCCGCGCCGCTCGCCGCTCGGCAGCGTCAACTCGGCATCGACGAACAGCCGCCCGCCCAGGCCCGGCGTACGCTCCAGCGCGGCGCCGAACCGCTCGATCTCCGCCACGTCGATCCCGACGCCGATAATCACAACCACAGCTCCAGCTACGCCACTACTCCACGGTCACGGACTTGGCGAGGTTACGCGGCTGGTCCACCTCGTTGCCCCGTGCGGTCGCCAGCTCGCACGCGAACACCTGCAGCGGCACCGTCGCCACCAGCGGCTGGAGCAGCGTCGGCGTCGCCGGGATCCGGATCAGGTGGTCGGCGTACGGGACGACCGCCTCGTCACCCTCCTCGGCGATGACGATGGTGCGGGCCCCGCGCGCCCGGATCTCCTGGATGTTCGACACGATCTTGTCGTGCAGCACCGACCGACCGCGCGGCGACGGTACGACCACCACCACCGGCAGGTCCTTCTCGATCAGCGCGATCGGGCCGTGCTTGAGCTCGCCCGCCGCGAAGCCCTCGGCGTGCATGTACGCCAGCTCCTTGAGCTTGAGGGCGCCCTCCAGCGCCACCGGGTAGCCGACGTGCCGCCCCAGGAACAGCACGGTGTTCTTGTCGGCGAGCGAGCGCGCCAGTTGCCGGACCGGCTCCATGGTCTCCAGGACGGTGTCCACGGCCGCGGCGATGTCCGACAGCTCCCGGATGACCGCTTGGATCTCGTCGCCCCACTTCGTGCCCCGTACCTGCCCGAGGTAGAGGGCGACCAGGTAGCAGGCCACCAGCTGCGTCAGGAAGGCCTTGGTCGAGGCGACGGCGACCTCCGGACCGGCATGCGTGTACAGCACCGCATCCGATTCGCGCGGGATCGTCGAGCCGTTCGTATTGCAGATGGCCAGCACCTTCGCACCCTGCTCGCGCGCGTGCCGCAGCGCCATCAGGGTGTCCATGGTCTCGCCGGACTGCGAGATCGCGACCACCAGCGTCCGCTGGTCCAGGATCGGGTCGCGGTAGCGGAACTCGCTCGCCAGCTCCGTCTCGCACGGGATGCGGGTCCAGTGCTCGATGGCCAGCTTCGCGATCATGCCCGCGTGGTACGCCGTACCGCACGCCACGATCACGACCTTGTCGACCTCCCTGAGCACCGAGGTGGGGATGCGCACCTCGTCCAGGGTCAGCGAGCCGCTCGCGTCGATCCTGCCCAGGAGGGTGTCGGCGACAGCCTTCGGCTGCTCGGCGATCTCCTTGAGCATGAAGTAGTCATAGCCCCCCTTCTCGGCCGCCGAGGCGTCCCAGTCCACGTGGTACGCCCGCACCGTCGCGGCCGAACCGTCGAAGTTGGTCACCGAGACACCGTCGCGGCGGAGCTCGACGACCTGGTCCTGCCCCAGCTCGATCGCGGACCGGGTGTGGGCGATGAACGCGGCCACGTCCGAGGCGAGGAAGTTCTCACCTTCCCCAACGCCCACCACCAGAGGGGAGTTCCGGCGGGCGCCGACGACGACGTCGGGCTGGTCGGCGTGCACCGCGACCAGCGTGAACGCCCCGTCCAGCAGCCGGCACACCCGCCGCATGGCCTCCGCGAGGTCCCCGGCCGACGAGGCGAAGTGCTCGGCGAGCAGGTGGGCCACGACCTCGGTGTCCGTCTCGGACTCCAGCCGGTGCCCGCGCTCGGCGAGTTCGGCGCGCAGCACGGCGAAGTTCTCGATGATGCCGTTGTGTACGACGGCCACGCGCCCCGTGTTGTCCAGGTGCGGGTGGGCGTTGACGTCGGTGGGCCCGCCGTGGGTCGCCCACCGGGTGTGTCCGAGTCCGGTGGAGCCGGCGGGCATCGGATGCCCGACCAGCGCCTTCTCCAGGTTGACCAGCTTGCCGGCCTTCTTGACGGAGGCGAGCTCCCCATCGGCGAGGACGGCGACACCCGCCGAGTCGTAGCCGCGGTACTCCAGCCGCTTGAGTCCGGCGATGACCACATCGAGCGCCGACTGCGCTCCCACGTAACCCACAATTCCGCACATACGCCGCAGCGTACGCCGTGGTTGGCGCTCTGCCCCGTACCTGAACCAGACGAAAACCCCGCCCCGGCGAATGCGCCGGAGCGGGGTGGACGCGTGCTCGAACGCCCGAGCGGGCCGGGGCTTCAGCCGAGCTTCTTGGCCTGGATCTCGACGATGGCCTTCGGCTGCTCGGCGGTGCCGCTCGGGCTCACGGCCGAGAAGGTGGCGAGGACGTTGCCCTTGCGGACGACCACGAGCTCCATGCCGGCCGTCTCGCCGTCCACGTCGCCCAGCTCGGTGTAGGCGAGCGCCTCGTCGCCGGCGGTAACGGGGGTGCCCGGGACCACCTTGGTGATCTTGAGCGAGTCGCCGCCCTGGCTGCCCGTGTAACCGCCGGAGCAGGCCGTGGCCGCGGCCTTGATGGCGGCGAAGGCCTCCTCGGCGCCCTTGCCCTCGTACGAGGCGAGAGCGACGGAGGTGACGGTGGCGCCCAGGACCTCGTCCACGGACTTCGGCTTGGCGACCGCCTTGGTGCCGGCCTTGCCCACGGCGGCGCCGACCGGGGCCGTGGACTGCGCCTTGGCGAGCGGCAGGCACTCGGGCTTGTCGGAGCCGGCACTGGCCGCCGCCGCGAGTTCGGCCGGGGTGGCCGCCTTGACGCCGTGGGTCGGCAGCTCGGCCTGCGTCACGAGGAGCGCGGCCAGCTCGGCGTCCGTCTTGGCCTTCGCGGCGGACGCGGCCGACGTCGCCGGGGCGGAGGGAGCCGGCCTGGCGCCGTCCACGTTCTTGTCGGACGCGCCCGAGCCGCAGGCCGTGGCGAGCAGCGCCAGGGACACCGCGGAGGCGGTCAGGACGGTACGGCGGACGAGTGCGGTACGCACGATGATTCCCCCCACAGGAAAACGATCGATGAAAGAAGCGCGGCGGCATGGACGAGCCGCGGTGATCATCAATGTACGGCCCGCTGGAACCATGGGATCCGGATTATCTGCACGCACCACGCATCGTGATCGCCACGAGACCCCGGCGGCCCCCGATCGAGACCGCCCCGCGCACAACCCACCCGCCGCGGGACATACGGGCACTTCCCCACGTGACCGACCACACCACCCACAACCGGCCGCGACCCCCGACAATGGCGGTGTGATCACTTCGCCGCCACGAAGCACGTCGGACAGCGCAACGGAGCGCACCGACCGGGCCGGGCGCCCGGCCCACCGCAAGGCCGACGCCTCCCCCTACGTCGACCTCACCCGCGCCGAGTGGAGCGCCCTGCGCGAGCGGACGCCGCTGCCACTGACCGCCGACGAGGTCGAGCGGCTGCGCGGCCTCGGCGACGTCATCGACCTCGACGAGGTCCGCGACGTCTACCTGCCGCTCTCCCGCCTCCTCAACCTCTACGTCGGCGCCACCAGCAACCTCCGCGGCACCCTGAACACCTTCCTCGGCGACGCCGGCAACGGCCACGGCGCTCAGCAGGGCACCCCGTTCGTCATAGGGGTCGCCGGTTCCGTCGCCGTCGGCAAGTCCACCGTGGCCCGTCTGCTCCAGGCCCTCCTCGCCCGCTGGCCCGAGCACCCGCGCGTCGAGCTGGTGACCACCGACGGCTTCCTCTACCCGATGAAGGAGCTCCAGCGGCGCGGGCTCACCTCCCGCAAGGGCTTCCCGGAGTCCTACGACCGCCGCGCGCTCACCCGGTTCGTCGCCGACATCAAGGCCGGCAAGGACGAGGTCACGGCCCCCGTGTACTCGCACCTGATCTACGACATCGTCCCCGGCGAGCAGCTCGTCGTACGACGCCCGGACATCCTGATCGTCGAGGGCCTCAACGTCCTGCAGCCGGCCATGCCCGGCAAGGACGGCCGTACCCGCGTCGGCCTCGCCGACTACTTCGACTTCAGCGTGTACGTGGACGCACGCCCCGAGGACATCGAGCGCTGGTACCTCAACCGGTTCCGGAAGCTGCGCGAGACGGCGTTCCAGAATCCTTTCTCCTACTTCCGCAAGTACACCCAGGTCTCCGAGGAGGAGGCCCTGGAGTACGCGCAGACGATGTGGCGGACCATCAACAAGCCCAACCTCCTGGAGAACGTCGCCCCCACCCGAGGCCGCGCCACGCTCGTCGTGCGCAAGGGGCCGGACCACAAGGTGCAGAAACTGAGCCTGCGCAAGCTCTAGCCGTAAGGTGCGGCCATGCTGCACCTGCGGATCATCACGCCAACCGACCTCACGGAGGCCGTGCTGTCGGTCATCGCGGACACCGTGGGCACCACCCACCTGGTCGTGCTGCCCGGAGCCGCCCGTGACCCGCGGGGCGACGTCGTCATGTGCGACGTCGCGCGCGAGGCCGGGGACGAGCTGCTGCACGCGCTGCGGGCCCTGCACGTCGACAGGGACGGCTCGATCGCCGTGGACGACATCGCCCTCTCGCTGTCGAAGCGTGCCGACGAGGCCGAGGAGGAGGCTCCGGGCGAGGGTGCCGACGCCGTGTTGTGGGAGCAGCTGCGCGAGGCGACCCACGAGGAGTCCACGCTCACCATCACCTACGTCGCGTTCATGATCCTCGCGACGATGATCGCGGCCTGTGGTGTGGTCCTGGACAACGCGATCCTGATCGTGGGCGCCATGGCGGTCGGCCCGGAGTTCGGCCCGCTGGCCGGCATCTGCACCGCTCTGGCGCAGCGCGCCCCGAAGCCCGCCGCGCGCTCCCTGCTGGCGCTGCTGATCGGCTTCGCCTCGGCGATCGTCGCCACCACGGTGTTCAGCCTGGGCATGGACGGGCTCGGCCTGTTCGACCGGGGGATGCTGGAGAACCCCCGGCCGAACACCAGCTTCATCTGGCAGCCGGACCCGTTCTCGTTCGTCGTGGCCCTGCTGGCGGGTGTGGCCGGGGTGCTCTCCCTGACCTCGGCGAAGTCCGGGGCGCTGGTGGGCGTGGCCATCTCGGTGACCACCGTCCCGGCCGCCGCCAATGCCGCGGTGGCCCTCAGTTACGGCGAATTCGCCCAGATGTGGGGCTCCGCGGAACAGCTGCTGCTGAACCTGTTCGGGATCACGCTGGCGGGCGTACTGACCCTGCTCGGCCAGAAGATGCTCTGGCGAACCCAGCGCGGCCGCTGGACCCGTACCCCGAAGGCCCCGAAGGCCCCGAAGGCCTGAGGCTCAGCCGCCGGCGGGGCCGATGAGCTGCAGGTCCACCCAGCCGGAGTCCGGGTTGCTGCCGGCCGGGTTGCCGTCGCCGGCGTCGATCGCGGACACCTTCCAGAGCCGGCCAGCGAACTCCAGGGTGTCGCCGGGCCTCGCGTCGCTGTACGAGGCGTCCCCGCCGTCCCGGCTCGCGATGCTGATGTCGGCGCGCGGACCCGGGTTGATCTCCGTGACCACGGCGCTGTACTGCCCGCCGTACTCGTTGTTCGGGACGTGCCAGCGCAGGCGGAAGCGCCCGTCGACCAGGGACGGCCAGGTGGCCTCGGAGGCGGGCTTCGGCGCTTCGGTCACGTTCTTCTGGTCCTTCGGCGTGAGTACGACCCGGTAGGTGCAGATCTGCGAGACGGTGTACGCGGCGCCGCCCACGGTCAGGGACCCGCCCGGCGTCACGGGCCAGGTCTCGGTCCCGGCCTGCGCCGTACCCGTGCCCGTGCCGTTCGTCAGCACGGCGGTACGGGACGCGCCGTCCGCCCGCGCCTCCTTGTACAGCACCGGACCGGCGCCGCCGGGCAGCTGGACGGTGCCGCCGCGCAGTACGTGGATCCCCTTCGCGGCCGAGTCGCCGGCGCACTGCGGTCCCTGGTCGGCGGGCGGTGCGGGGCGTGCGGTGGACGGACTCGGCGATGGCGAGGCCGGCTCGGCCTTCGTCGCGGAGGGGCCGCAGGCCGCGGCGAGCAGGACGCAGCCGACGGCCGCGGTGAGTCGTACGGTCTTCACTTGGGCACCTTCAGAGCCTGCGGATTGCTGAAGAACTTCTTGTAGTCCTCGGGTGAGGCCACGATGTCCTTGTTGGGAGGGCCCCACGGGTTGCCCAGCACGATGTTCCCGTTCTCGAAGCCCTTGACGAAGTACACGTGCCGGGTGGAGAAGGTCGGGCCCCACTTCTGCTGGCCCTCCTTCTTGACGTCGTCCCCGTTGCCCGTGCTGACGATCACCGGGCGTCCCGACTCGAAGTTCTCGCGTACCGAAGCGACGTCGTTGTCGATGCCCTCGGAGTCGTGGCCGGTGATGTAGGGCGGGGCTTTCTCGTTGAAGTCCCACTCGACGGCGCCGTAGGAACCCTGTTCCTTGTGGTCGTAGCGCTTGTCGCCGACGTGCCCGTTGGGCGCACCGCCGTCGTCGCCCCCGTAGACGAGGGCGAAGGCCTTCTCGTAATACGCCGGCCACGTGGCGCCCTTGGCGTGGGCGGTCATGGGATTGCCGTTCTCGTCCAGCGGCAGGTCGGGGGTGACGGTGACCCAGCGCTGGTTTCCGTCCTTGTCCCAGATGCGGACGTTGACGGTGCCGTTGGGGTTCTCTTTGATCCCGTCCCGGATGAACTGGGGGTTGACCTGGGCCGTCGAGGTGAGCGACGCGATGTACCAGCAGTCGGCGAACCGCCCCTGGTTGATGTCGGCGGCCGTGATCTCCCTGCCGTCGGAGCCAGGCGCGAAGAGGGGGTCGCCGGGGACGCCCCAGTGCATTCCTTTGGCCTCTGCGCCGGACTGCGAGTTCCGGCCGTCCAGGAAGGCGTCCGTCGTGTCGAATCCCGGCTGCATCCCGGGGAACGCGGCCTGCGCCTTCGCCCAGTGCGCGGGCCCCAACTTGGCGAGGATGAGGCTGAGGTGGTCACGGCGCTCGCCCGCGGGCAGGCCGTTCTCGTCCCACCACTTCCAGCCGCTGTCGCCCGTGTCGTTCATCAGGCCGTTGTAGCGCCCCAGGTCGGCCTCGGGGACGCGGTCGAAGAAGGCGTCGATTTCGGCGGCGGTCATCCCCTCCAGCATGCTCTTGACCTTCTCCAGGTCGTCGCGGTTGCCGTTGGTGCCGAAGTCCTTGCCGTCGAGCTCCTTGATCTTCTTCAGCGCGTCGCTGATGTGCTTCTCGTTGGGGGCGACTTCGTCGGCGAAGAGGAGGGGGGTGTCGACGGCGTATCCGTGCTCGATGAGGATCTTGCACTCGTCGAGCTGCTTGCTGCGCCGTTCCATGGAGCCGGCCATGTCGCCGAGCTCGTTGTCGAGCACCGCGGGCATCGAGCTGGGCCCGCCGAAGAACGACGGCATCACGAAGAGCTCGCCGACCAGCGGTTGGAGCAACGGGTCGGTGGTGGCCGGCTTGCCGTTCATCAGCTGGGCCGCCTCGGTGAGTACGCCGGCCAGGTCCCGGTGCATGCCGCGGGCGTCGGTCCCCAGTTTGCGCAGGCTGGACGCGAGGGCGCGTATCTCGGCGGTGTCGAAGCCGCGGAACTCGCTCAATTGCCCGGCCCCGTCGTCTGCTTGGCCGCGGCCGTCTTGGCCTGCTCGTCGAGGCGGCCCGCTTCGGTGTCCCAGCGGCCGGCGTCGTGCATGAGGGCGGACGCCATCTGGTTGAGCGTGCCCCGGCGGCTGACGATCCGCGCCGTGGACTGCGTGGCGAACGGACCTCGCCAGACCGGCGGATCGGCCTGCTGGGCCTTCTTGGCAGCGGCGTCGAGATGCGGGCCGAGCGCCTTGGCGATCGCACGCGCCCTGCGGGCGCAGGCCCTGAGGTCGTCCGCCCGCTTCTTCAGCTGCTCCGGCGTCTCCCCCGCCGGCTCGTCCGGTCGCACCACTGCGCATCCCCCTTGCCCACCGACCGTATTTACGGCCTGGTGAGGCTATCAGCCCGACCATCCGTTCGAAGATCGACGGGGTCATCACCCCTTCGCCGGGCGGGAACTGACGGGACGACAACGGCCCCGCCGTCCCGGATGTCCGGGGCGACGGGGCCGTGGGCAGGTGCCGTGGGGCAGGTGCCGTGGCCTAGCCGAGCGCCGCCTTCACGACGTCCGCGAGGCGCCCCGCCACCGCGCGGGCCTGCTCGATGTCGGCGGCCTCCACCATCACCCGAACGAGCGGCTCCGTACCGGACGAACGGAGCAGCACCCGTCCGGTGCTGCCGAGCTCGCGCTCCGCGTCGACGACCGCCGCGGCCAGCTCGGCCGAGGTCCCGACCCGGGACTTGTCCACGTCGGGGACGTTGATCAGCACCTGCGGCAGCCGCCGCATGACCCCGGCCAGCTCCGCCAGCGACTTGCCGGTGGCCGCGACCCGTGCCGCCAGCAGCAGGCCGGTCAGCGTGCCGTCACCGGTGGTCGCGTGATCGAGGATGATCACGTGGCCGGACTGCTCGCCGCCCAGCGCGTAGCCGTTCTCCTTCATCGACTCCAGCACGTAGCGGTCGCCGACTCCGGTCTGCACGACGTGGATGCCCTCGGCCTCCATCGCCAGCTTGAAGCCCAGGTTCGACATCACGGTGCCGACCACGGTGTTCTCGCGCAGCTGCCCGGCCTCGCGCATGGCCAGGGCCAGCACCGCGAGGATCTGGTCGCCGTCGACCTCGGCGCCGGTGGCGTCCACGGCCAGGCAGCGGTCGGCGTCGCCGTCGTGCGCGATGCCGAAGTCGGCGCCGTGCTCGACCACGGCCGCCTTGAGCAGCCCGAGGTGGGTGGAACCGCAGCCGTCGTTGATGTTGAGGCCGTCCGGCTCGGCGCCGATCGTGATGACCTCGGCTCCGGCCCGGGCGAAGGCCTCCGGGGAGACGAAGGCTGCCGCGCCGTGCGCCTCGTCCAGGACGACCTTCAGGCCGTCGAAGCGGTTGGGGAGGACCCCGATGAGGTGGGCGACGTACTTGTCGAAGCCCTCGGTGTAGTCGGAGACCCGGCCGACGCCGGAGCCGGTGGGCCGGTCCCAGGGAGCGCCGGTGCGGTGCTCCTCGTAGACGGCCTCGATCCGGTCCTCCAGCTCGTCGGCGAGCTTGTGGCCGCCGCGCGCGAAGAACTTGATGCCGTTGTCGGGCATGGCGTTGTGGCTGGCCGAGAGCATCACGCCGAGGTCGGCGCCCAGCGCACCGGTGAGATACGCCACCGCCGGGGTGGGCAGCACACCGACGCGCAGGACGTCCACGCCCGCGCTCGCGAGGCCCGCGACGACCGCGGCCTCGAGGAACTCGCCGGAGGCCCGGGGATCACGGCCGACCACCGCGGTCGCGCGGTGGCCCGCGAAGGTTCCCGCCTCGGCCAGTACGTGTGCGGCCGCCACGGAGAGGCCGAGCGCGAGCTCAGCCGTCAGATCCGCGTTGGCGACGCCTCGTACACCGTCCGTCCCGAAGAGTCGTCCCACTGTTGTCCTCCCGAGTTCACACTTCGCTTGTGACCGCTTGTGACAGTAATTTGCCGCTTGTGGCGGTAAACGAACCGCCCCGGCAGCACGGAGAGTGCTGCCGGGGCGGTTTCGTTGCAGAACAGCAGGCGCAGATTAACGCTTGCTGTACTGCGGAGCCTTACGGGCCTTCTTGAGACCGGCCTTCTTGCGCTCGACCGCACGGTCGTCGCGGGAGAGGAAGCCGGCCTTCTTCAGCGCCGGGCGGTTGTTGTCCACGTCCGCCTCGTTCAGCGCACGGGCCACACCGAGGCGCAGGGCGCCGGCCTGGCCGGAGACGCCGCCACCCGAGATGCGGGCGATGACGTCGTAGCGGTTGTCCAGCTCAAGGAGCTTGAACGGCTCGTTGACTTCCTGCTGGTGCACCTTGTTGGGGAAGTAGTCCTCAAGGGTGCGACCGTTGATCTTCCACTTGCCGGTGCCCGGAACGATCCGGACGCGGGCGATGGCGTTCTTGCGACGGCCCAGGCCGGCGGCCGGCTGGGGGTCGCCGAAGCGACCGGCAAGGGACTCGGAGGTGTAGTCGCCCTCGACGACAACCTCGGACTCGCTGGTGTACTCCTCGACGTTGCCCTCGAACTCGTCGACGGGGGTCGTCTCGGCGGTGGTCTCGGCCACGATGCTCCTCAGAATTTTCTACGTCTTAGGGGGTGGCCGGAACTACTGCGCGACCTGGGTGATCTCGAACGGCACCGGCTGCTGGGCAGCGTGGGGGTGCGTGTCGCCCGAGTAGACCTTCAGCTTCGAGAGCATCTGACGGCCCAGGGTGTTCTTGGGGAGCATGCCCTTGATGGCCTTCTCGACGGCCTTCTCCGGGTTGTTCGCCAGGAGGTCGTCGTAACGGACCGAGCGGAGACCACCCGGGTAACCGGAGTGGCGGTACGCCATCTTCTGGGTCGCCTTGTTGCCGGACAGGTGAACCTTGTCGGCGTTGACGATGATGACGAAGTCGCCCATGTCCATGTGGGGGGCGTAAGTCGGCTTGTGCTTGCCCCGCAGGAGGGCAGCGGCCTGGGTCGCCAGACGGCCGAGGACAACGTCCTGAGCGTCGATGACGAGCCACTGGCGCGAGATGTCGCCGGGCTTGGGGCTGAACGTACGCACGCGTATGCCTTCGCTTCTTCAGTGGTGGGTCATCCCCGGGGGGTGAGCCCGAAGGGACGGGTCCTGACATGGGTCACCACGGACGATCACGACAGCCCTGGTTCACATCGGGGACGCAACCCGTGTGTACCGCTGGTCATCGGCCCGGTGGACCGGCGTAAGGCCAATTCACGTGAGAATGAGCAAGCCAATACGCATAACGAACCAGCAGGATACCCGTGAAGACCTGGAAGGGTCAAAACGCGGTCCGCGATGCCGCCTCGACTGGCTTCGCGGTGCACTCCGGATCGGTCCTGGGTGGGGACCCCGCAGTTCGTACGACTTCCAGCGTAACCCGGCTCGGCCGCAAACACCGCCGCGCCAGCAGCCCGGCCAGCGCGCACAGGGTCACCATGTCCCTGAATGCCCGCCGCTTGGCCGCCAATTCCGAAGGCCACGGAATCCCCGCCATCTGAGGCACCACGGCAGCCCAGAACCAGGGCGAGCGCGGCATCGAGCCCGCCCGCACCCCCGACGCCAGCAGCAGCGGAAGCACCACCAGCAGGTAGTGGTCGAAGGACGGCCGCGACACCAGGAATGCGGCGAGCATCACCATGCAGGCCGTCTCGACGAGCCTCAGCTCGCCCCCGTCCGTGTCCGCCTCGCCGCGCCGCCACCGCTGCCAGGCTCCCCACAGCCCGACCGCGGCCCCGCCGAAGGCGAGCAGCACCGCCACCGGCGCCGCCAGCCCGAGCCGGGGCAGCACCGCGATCGGCGAGGCGTCCCAGGGCAGGGCGTACGCGTCCTGTCCCTGGAGCAGGAACGGCAGGGTCTTGGTGAAGAACAGCGTCGGGCTCGGCATTATCAGCGCGCCGGCCAGCGAGATCCCCACCGGCACCAGCACCGCCGCGCCCAGCCCCCGCCACTGCCGCGCCAGGACGAACAGCACCGCGATCGGCACCAGCATCGGCTTGCAGGCGATGGCCAGCCCCACCACCAGCCCGGCCGCCACCCAGTGCCGCCGGTGCGCCAGCAGCAGCGCGACCGGCAGCGCGGCCGCCGAAATGGCCGTCCAGTTCCCGATCAGCACCAGGTTCAGATACGGCTTGTAGAGCAGCGCGAACAGTGCGAAGCCGCCCACCGCGAAGCGTGAGCGCAGCGGCACCGAGAAGAGCTTCAGCGAGGCCCACCAGCCGATGCCCACGAGCCCGGTCATCCCCAGCGGGAGCACCCACCGCAACAGGGTCGTCGGCAGCAGCGCTTCCGGGATCGCCATGATCACGGCGCTGGGGAGGTAGAGGAAGCGCTTGTCGTCGTACGGGGAGACGCCCGCCAGCAGCGAGTCCGCGGCCTTCACGACGAAGGCGTTGTCCGAGCCCCAGTTGGCCCGCAGGCTCGTGGAGACGGCGATGGCGAGGAGGACGGCGAGGGACACCGCCCGCCACGAGCGGGGCGCCGGCCGGAGCAGCCAGTCCACCAGCCTGTTCCCCGAGGACGGGCGGTCCCACTTCATGAGCCAGATGCTAGGCCGCAGCCCCACAACGCCTCCCCCTCGCTCCGCTCGCCGGGGGCGGTCTCCCCTAGCGCTTGCGTTCGACCCTACGTTCGTCCCAGACGGGTTCCTGAGTCTCCCGCACAACACCGTCCGAACCGAAGACCAGGTAACGGTCAAATGTGCGCGCGAACCAGCGATCGTGCGTGACGCACAGCACAGTGCCGTCGTAGGCCTCCAGGCCGTCCTGCAGCGCCTCCGCCGATTCCAGGTCGAGGTTGTCCGTCGGCTCGTCCAGCAGCAGCGCCGTGGTCCCGGCCAGCTCCAGCAGCAGGATCTGGAAACGCGCCTGCTGACCGCCCGAGAGCTTGTCGAACGGCAGGTCGCCCTGACGCTCCAGCTCGTACCGGCGCAGCACGCCCATGGCCGCTCCGAGCGGCTTGGCGGCCTCCGTCCACAGGATGTCGACGAGCGTGCGCCCGAACAGCTCGGGGTGCGCGTGCGTCTGCGCGAAATGGCCGGGAACCACCCGGGCGCCCAGCTTCCAGGTGCCGGTGTGCTTGACGTCCTCGCCCGCCATCAGCCGCAGGAAGTGCGACTTGCCGGAGCCGTTCGAGCCCAGCACCGCGACCCGCTCCCCGTAGAAGACCTCCAGGGAGAAGGGCTTCATCAGGCCCGTGAGCTCCAGGTTCTCCACGGTCAGCGCGCGCACGCCGGTACGCCCGCCCTTGAGCCGCATCCGGATGTCCTGCTCGCGCGGCGGCTCCGGCGGCGGACCGGCCTCCTCGAACTTCTGGAAGCGGGTCTGCATCGCCTTGTAGCGCGAGGCCATGTCGGGGCTGGACGCCGCCTGGTTGCGCAGCCGCAGCACCAGGGCCTTCAGGCGGGCGTGCTCCTCGTCCCAGCGCCGCTTGAGCTCCTCGAAGCGGGCGAAGCGCTCCTTGCGGGCGTCGTGGTAGGTCCCGAAGCCCGCGCCGTGCACCCACACGTCCGTGCCCATCGGGCTCGGCTCCAGGCTGATGATCTTCTCGGCGGCCGTGGACAGCAGCTCCCGGTCGTGCGACACGAACAGCACGGTCTTGCGGGTCGCCTTCAGCTGCTCCTCCAGCCACCGCTTGCCCGGGACGTCGAGGTAGTTGTCCGGCTCGTCGAGCAGCAGCACCTCGTCCGGCCCGCGCAGCAGCGCCTCCAGGACCAGCCGCTTCTGCTCACCGCCCGACAGCGTGCGCACCTCGCGGAACTGCGCGCTGTCGTACGGGATGGCCAGCGCGGCCATCGTGCAGACGTCCCACAGGGTCTCCGCCTCGTAGCCCTGTACGTCGGCCCAGTCGCTGAGCGCCTGCGCGTACGCCATCTGCGCGGCCTCGTCGTCGACCGTGAGGATCAGCTGCTCGGCGTGGTCCACGGCCTTCGCGGCCTCCCGGATCCGCGGCTGGGCGACCGAGACCAGCAGGTCCCGTACGGTCGTCTCGTCCCGGACCGAGCCCACGAACTGCGACATCACGCCCAGCCCGCCACTGACGGTGACCCCGCCGCCGTGCGGCTGGAGGTCGCCGGAGATCAGCTTCAGCAGGGTGGTCTTGCCGGCCCCGTTCGCCCCCACCAGGGCGACCACCGACCCCTCCCCCACCCGGAAGGAGACGTCGGGGAGCAGAACCCGCCCGTCGGGAAGGTAGTACTCCAGGTGGCTGGCTTCGAGATGTCCCATGCGGGGCATTGTCCAGGTCCGGCCGCGATCCGCCCAAACGGATTAGCCGCGGTTCAGCAGCAGCCCGCGCCCGGCAGCGTGCGCAGGTTCCGGGCCTCCTTGCTGCGGGCGGCCAGCAGCTCGTCGGCCGGGTAGCCGACCTCCTCCAGGGTCAGCCCGTGCGGCTTGACCACGTGCACCGAGGAGTCCCGTACGCCCGCGGCCAGCACCTTCCCGGGCCAGTCGGTCGGCCGGTGGCCGTCGCCGACGTGCAGCAGGGCGCCGACCAGCGAGCGGACCATGTTGTGGCAGAAGGCGTCGGCACGGACGGTCGCGGTGACGATCCCGTCCTCGGCGCGCTCCCAGCTGAGCTGCTGGAGCGTACGGATGGTCGTGGCGCCCTCGCGCTTCTTGCAGTACGCGGCGAAGTCGTGCTCGCCGAGCAGGGCCGCGGCCGCCTCGTTCATGGCGTCGACGTCGAGCGGCCACTGGTGCCACAGGACGTGACCGCGGCGCAGCGGGTCCACCCCGGCCTGGTGGTCGCCGACGCGGTAGGCGTAGCGGCGCCAGATGGCGGAGAAGCGCGCGTTGAAGCCCTCGGGGGCCTCGGCGGCCCTCCACACCCGTACGTCGTGCGGCAGCCGCCCCGCGAGGCGGCGCAGCAGCTTGTCGTGGTGCTCGGCCCACACCTCCTCGGCCAGGTCGAACTGTGCGACCTGCCCGCGCGCGTGCACGCCGGCGTCGGTGCGCCCGGCGACGGTCAGCTCGACCGGGTCCGGCAGCCGCATCACGGTCTGCAGGGCCGACTCCAGCTCGCCCTGCACGGTCCGCAGCACGCGCTGCTTCGCCCAGCCGGAGAAGTCCTTGCCGTCGTAGCTCAGGTCCAGCCGCACCCGGACGTGCCCGGGCTCCACCTCGTCACTCACGTGACCGATCCTCTCAGCTGCGTCTTTCCGACGAACGGCAAACGGGCCCGCCCCGGAGAGGGGCGGGCCCGTTCAGAGCCGTTCAGCGTGATCCCGGAGGGGATCAGGCCTCCTTGGTCTCCTCGGCGGCGGGAGCCTCGGCGGCCTCCGCCTCCTTCACGGCGCGCTTGGTGGCGGCCTCGGCCTCACCAGTGGCCTGCTGGGCGACCGTAAGGGCCTCGACCAGCTCGATCACGGCCATCGGGGCGTTGTCGCCACGACGGTTGCCGATCTTGGTGATGCGCGTGTAACCACCGGGGCGGTTCTCGTAGCGCGGGGCGATCTCGGTGAACAGCGTGTGCACGATGCTCTTGTCCGTGATCGTCTGCAGCACCAGGCGACGGTTGTGGATGTCGCCCTTCTTTGCCTTGGTGACCAGACGCTCGGCGTAGGGACGCAGGCGACGGGCCTTGGCCTCGGTCGTGGTGATGCGGCCGTGCTCGAAGAGCGCCTTCGCGAGGTTCGCGAGGAGGTGCTTCTCGTGCGCGGCGCTGCCGCCCAGACGGGCACCCTTTGCGGGACGCGGCATGGTGTTACTCCTTCATATCTGCACCGGCCGTGTCAGGTACCGGTGTCAGTTCCCCCGAGGCGGATGCCGCGGGAAAGATCAAAACCAAGCCCGGCCGGCGATTGGGGCCAAGGACCTCAACCGCCGGCGGCGGGATGGATCAGTACTGCTCGGTCTCGACGAAACCGGCGTCCGCGTCGTCGTCGGCGCCGAAGGCGTCGGCGGCGGCGGTCGGGTCGAATCCGGGCGGGCTGTCCTTGAGGGCCAGGCCCATGCCGGCCAGCTTCGCCTTGACCTCGTCGATCGACTTCGCACCGAAGTTGCGGATGTCGAGCAGGTCGGCCTCGGAACGCGCCACGAGCTCACCCACGGAGTGGATGCCCTCGCGCTTGAGGCAGTTGTACGAGCGGACCGTGAGCTCGAGCTCCTCGATCGGCAGCGCCAGGTCGGCGGCCAGGGCGGCGTCCGTGGGGGACGGGCCCATGTCGATGCCCTCGGCGTCGATGTTGAGCTCGCGCGCCAGACCGAACAGCTCGACCAGGGTCTTGCCGGCGGACGCCATGGCGTCACGCGGGCGCATGGCCTGCTTGGTCTCGACGTCGACGATCAGCTTGTCGAAGTCGGTGCGCTGCTCGACTCGGGTCGCCTCGACCTTGTAGGTGACCTTGAGGACCGGGCTGTAGATGGAGTCGATCGGGATGCGACCGATCTCCTGGCCCAGCTGCTTGTTCTGGACGGCGGAGACGTAGCCGCGACCGCGCTCGACGGTCAGCTCCATCTCCAGCTTGCCCTTGCCGTTGAGCGTGGCGAGGACCAGGTCCGGGTTGTGCACCTCGACACCGGCCGGGGGCGCGATGTCGGCAGCGGTGACCAGGCCGGGACCCTGCTTGCGCAGGTACATCACGACCGGCTCGTCGTGCTCCGAGGAGACGACCAGCTGCTTGATGTTGAGGATGATGTCGGTGACGTCTTCCTTGACGCCCGGCACGGTGGTGAACTCGTGCAGGACGCCGTCCACGCGGATGCTGGTGACAGCGGCACCCGGGATCGAGGACAGGAGCGTACGGCGCAGGGAGTTGCCGAGGGTGTAGCCGAAGCCCGGCTCCAGCGGCTCGATCACGAACCGCGAGCGGTACTCGTCGACGACCTCTTCGGTCAGCGAAGGACGCTGAGCGATAAGCATGTCTGTGTTCCTTCATTCGTGGACGCCCACTATTTGACGCCCGACGGGATGCCGTACCGGAGTACGGCTACTGCAAGGGTACGGGCGGCACGGCCCCCGAAGGGGTCGTACCGCCCGGACACTCAAAGACGCACAGGTGCGTCCGCTGCGTCAGACGCGGCGGCGCTTCGGCGGGCGGCAGCCGTTGTGCGGGGTGGGGGTGACGTCCTGGATCGAGCCGACCTCGAGGCCGGTGGCCTGGAGGGAGCGGATCGCGGTCTCGCGGCCGGAGCCCGGACCCTTGACGAAGACGTCAACCTTGCGCATGCCGTGCTCCTGCGCGCGACGGGCGGCCGACTCGGCGGCCATCTGCGCGGCGAAGGGGGTGGACTTGCGCGAGCCCTTGAAGCCGACGTGGCCGGCGGAGGCCCAGGAGATCACGTTGCCCGCGGGGTCCGTGATCGAAACGATGGTGTTGTTGAACGTGCTCTTGATGTGGGCGTGCCCATGAGCGACGTTCTTCTTTTCCTTGCGGCGCACCTTCTTGGCAGCGCCCTGACGACCCTTGGGGGGCATCTAAATCTCCTACGGGAGGTGGTCGGTCCTACAGCGCAAGACCGCTGAACAGGACTACTTCTTGCCCGGCTTCTTCTTACCGGCGATCGCGCGACGCGGGCCCTTGCGGGTACGCGCGTTCGTGCTGGTGCGCTGACCGTGCACCGGCAGGCCACGACGGTGGCGGATGCCCTGGTAGCACTGGATCTCGACCTTGCGACGGATGTCGGCCTGGATCTCGCGGCGGAGGTCACCCTCGGTGCGGAGGTTGGCGTCCACGTACTCGCGGATCTTGACGAGGTCCTCTTCGGCCAGGTCACGAACGCGGGTGTCGGGGTTCACACCGGTGGCCGCAAGGATTTCCTTGGACCGGGTGCGACCGACACCGAAGACGTAGGTAAGTGCGATCTCCACACGCTTTTCGCGCGGGATGTCAACACCGGAAACGCGTGCCATTCAATGGCTCCTGTGTGTTCGGGGGTCTTCCGCAGAACCGAACCCCGGCCGCCGACCACGCCTGATGGGTGGTGGTACGTCCGGGTCCCCGGCCCCCGCCGGAGGTGCCGCCGGCCCTGGTCAGGGCTGGGCGGGTTCTGCGTATGTACGTTTTCTTACGTCGCGCGAAGAACTGCGTAGTGCAGGTCGGTCGGCGTGCGTCAGCCCTGGCGCTGCTTGTGGCGCAGGTTGTCGCAGATGACCATGACCCGACCGTGACGGCGGATCACCTTGCACTTGTCGCAGATCTTCTTGACGCTCGGCTTGACCTTCATGTTGGTGAGGTTCTCCGGGTCAGTGCCACCACCCGCCGGGACAAGACGCCCAGACGGAGTGAAGACAAGATCTACTTGTATCGGTAGACGATCCGGCCACGCGTCAGGTCGTACGGGGAGAGCTCCACGACAACCCGGTCATCGGGCAGGATGCGGATGTAGTGCATGCGCATCTTGCCACTGATGTGCGCGAGGACTTTGTGACCGTTCTGAAGTTCCACCTTGAACATCGCGTTCGGGAGGGACTCGATCACGGTGCCCTCGATTTCGATGGCACCTTGCTTCTTGGCCACGCTTCGCCTTTCGAATCGGCTACCTTGATCAGCTCCCCGCTTCGCATGAGGACATGCGGGTGCAAAGGAGCCGACGAGTCAGTCTACGACAGGGCACCCAGAAAGACGAATCCGGAAAGTGTGCCCCAGAGACTAGATCATTAAGCTAGAGGGTCGGGAGCCGTGGTGACTCCGTACTCCGCCAGCTTCGCCTTGCCGCAGTCCGGACTGGTCAGGACGATCGGCCCGGCCTCCGTCAGCGCGATGGAGTGCTCCCAGTGCGAGGACCAGGTGCCGTCCGTCGTGATGACCGTCCAGTCGTCCGCCAGGACCTCGGTCTGTGCCGTGCCCAGGGAGACCATCGGCTCGATCGCCAGGCAGATGCCCGGGACGAGCTTGATCCCCTTGCCCCGCTTGCGCGAGACGTAGTTCAGCAGGTGGGGGTCCATGTGCATCTCGGACCCGATGCCGTGACCGCCGTAGTCCTCGATGATCCCGAACTTGCCGAGGCTGTGCTCACCGGTGGTCGGCCTCGGCTGGCGCTTGATGTACGTCTCGATCGCCTTCGAGATGTCCACGAGGCGGTTGCCGAGCTTCATGGCGGCGATGCCGGCCCACATGGACTCCTCGGTCACCCGGGAGAGCTCCACGAGCTCAGGCGCGTGCCCGGTGCCCACGAAGGCGGTGTACGCGGCGTCGCCGTGCCAGCCGTCGACGATCGCACCGGCGTCGATCGAGATGATGTCGCCGTCCTTGAGGACCGTCTTGTCGTCGGGGATGCCGTGGACGACGACCTCGTTCACCGAAGTGCAGATGGTGGCGGGGAAGCCGCCGTAGCCGAGGAAGTTCGACTTGGCTCCGGCGTCCGCGATGACCTTGCGGGCCACCATGTCCAGATCGCGCGTCGTGGCACCCGGAACGGCCGCCTCACGGGTCGCCGCGTGGATCGCCGCGACGACCAGCCCCGCCTCACGCATCTTCGCGATCTGCTCGGGGGTCTTGAGCTGCACCATGCCGTGCCTTCCACCTTCGGAACTGGGTCTTCTGGGTCTTCTGGGTCTTCTGGGTCGTATCAACAGTACGGCCGCGGCGCCCGAAGGACACCGCGGCCGAACTTTCACAGCAAGGGAGAACTACTTCTTGAGGGCGTCCATCGCACGCTGCGTGACTTCCGCGACCTCACCCAGGGCCGGGATCGTCGACACGAGGCCCTGGGCCTTGTAGTAGTCGATGATCGGCTCGGTCTGCGTGTGGTAGACGTCCAGCCGGTTGCGGACCGCGTCCTCGGACTGGTCCTCACGCACGTACAGCTCGCCGCCGCAGATGTCGCAGACACCCTCGACCTTCGGCGGGTGGTACGCGACGTGGAAGACGTGCGCGCCGTCATTGCGGCACGTACGCCGGCCGGCGAGGCGCTTGACGACCTCGTCCTCCTCGACCTCCAGGTCCAGGACGGCGTCGAGCTTCATGCTCGCGGCCTGGAGCATCACGTCGAGGGCCTCGGCCTGCGAGACGTTGCGCGGGAAGCCGTCGAGCAGGAAGCCGTTCACGGCGTCCGGCTGCTCCATGCGGTCCTTGGCCATGCCGATGGTGATCTCGTCGGGGACGAGGTCACCGGCATCCATGAACGCCTTCGCCCGGCGGCCCAGCTCGGTGCCCTGGCTGATGTTGGCCCGGAACAGGTCGCCCGTGGAGATGTGCGGGATCGACAGGGTCTTGGCAAGGACAGTCGCCTGCGTTCCCTTGCCCGCACCGGGCGGTCCGACGAGGACGATTCGCATCAGCGGAGGAACCCTTCGTAATTACGCTGCTGGAGCTGGCTCTCGATCTGCTTCACGGTTTCCAGACCCACACCCACGATGATCAGGATGCTCGTCCCGCCGAACGGGAAGTTCTGGTTCGCTCCGAAGCCTGCCAACGCCATCGTCGGCACAAGAGCGATGAGACCCAGGTACAGCGACCCCGGCCAGGTGATCCGGTTGAGTACGTAGCTCAGGTACTCGGCCGTGGGTCGACCGGCGCGGATACCCGGGATGAACCCACCATACTTCTTCATGTTGTCTGCAACTTCCTCGGGGTTGAAGGAAATCGCCACGTAGAAGAACGCGAAGAAGACGATCAGGAGGAAGTAGGCCGCGATGTAGTACGGGTGGTCGCCCTTGACGAAGTGCTTCTGGATCCAGGTGGCCCAGCCGGCCTGCGAACCGCTGAACTGAACGATCAGCGCCGGGATGTACAGCAGCGACGAGGCGAAGATGACCGGGATCACACCGGCCTGGTTCACCTTGAGCGGGATGTAGGTGGACGTACCGCCGTAGGCACGGCGGCCGATCATGCGCTTCGCGTACTGGACCGGGATCCGGCGCTGCGCCTGCTCGACGAAGACCACCAGGGCGACCATCGCGAGGCCGACGAGGATGACCACGCCGAACTCGACCCAGCCGTCGGCGATCTTGCCCTGGAGCTTGATGGTCCACAGGGCGCCGACGAAGCCGGCGGCGATCGAGATGAACATCAGGATCGACATGCCGTTGCCGATGCCGCGGTCGGTGATGAGCTCACCGAGCCACATGACGACGCAGGTACCGGCGGTCATGGTGAGGACCATGACGACCATGGTGAAGATCGAACGGTCGGGGACGATCTGAGTGGCGGCCGGGCAGCCCTGGAAGAGTGCACCGCTCTTGGCCGTGGCGACGAGGCCGGTGCCCTGCAGGATCGCGAGGGCGACCGTCAGATAGCGGGTGTACTGAGTGATCTTCGCCGTGCCGGACTGACCCTCTTTTTTGAGGTTCTCCAGCTTCGGGATGACCACGGTCAGCAGCTGCAGGATGATGCTCGCCGTGATGTACGGCATGATGCCGAGCGCGAAGATCGTGATCTGCAGCAGCGCACCGCCGCTGAACATGTTGACGAGACCGAAGAGGCTGTTGCTGCTCCCGGCCTGGTCGACACAGATCTGAACGTTCTTGTAGCTCACGCCGGGTACGGGGATGTGAGACCCCAGCCGGAACAGCATGATGATGCCGAGCGTGAAGAGCAGCTTCTTGCGCAGGTCGGGCGTCTTGAACGCCCGGGCGAACGCGGTGAGCACGGTGCCTCCTGCGACCCCCGCGCTACTGCGTCAGAGGTGACGGTCTGAGGGATCGACGTATACGACAAAGCTAAAGGTGCAGGCCACCTTACCGGCGATACTGCCCCCCGTGGAACGACCAACCGGGGATGCCCCAAATGTGAGGCATCCCCGGTCGGGTTTCAGCTATTTAATCACTGAGTTCGTCTTAGACGAGCTCGGTGACAGTGCCGCCTGCGGCAGCAATCTTCTCCTTGGCGGAGCCGGAAACGGCGTCAACCGAAACCTGCAGCGCCACGGAGATCTCGCCCTGGCCCAGGACCTTGACGAGGCTGTTCTTGCGAACCGCGCCCTTGGCGACCAGGTCGGCCACCGTGACCTCTCCACCCTCGGGGTAGAGCGCGCCGAGCTTGTCCAGGTTCACGACCTGGAACTCGGTGCGGAACGGGTTCTTGAAGCCCTTGAGCTTCGGCAGACGCATGTGGAGGGGCATCTGCCCGCCCTCGAAGCGCTGCGGGATCTGGTAACGGGCCTTCTGGCCCTTCGTACCACGACCGGCCGTCTTACCCTTCGACGCCTCACCACGACCGACACGGGTCTTCGCGGTCTTGGCGCCGGGGGCGGGACGGAGGTTGTGGGCCTTCAGCGGGCTGTTCTCAGCCATGTTAGTCAACCTCCTCAACCGTCACGAGGTGGCGGACGGTCTGCACCATTCCGCGGAACTCGGGGCGGTCCTCCTTGACGACCACGTCGTTCAGGCGCTTGAGCCCGAGCGAACGCAGAGTGTCGCGGTGGTTCTGCTTGCTGCCGATGTACGACTTCGTCTGCGTGATCTTGAGGCGAGCCATTACGCACCCGCCCCAGCACGTGCACGAAGCAGAGCCGCGGGGGCGACGTCCTCGAGGGGCAGACCACGGCGAGCCGCGATCTCCTCGGGACGCTGCAGGCCCTTGAGGGCCGCCACGGTCGCGTGCACGATGTTGATCGCGTTCGAAGAGCCGAGCGACTTCGACAGGATGTCGTGAACGCCGGCGCACTCCAGAACGGCGCGCACCGGGCCACCGGCGATAACACCGGTACCGGGGGAAGCCGGCTTCAGGAGCACGACGCCCGCGGCACGCTCACCCGTGATCGGGTGAGGGATGGTGCCCTGGATGCGCGGAACCTTGAAGAAGTTCTTCTTGGCTTCCTCGACACCCTTGGCGATGGCCGCGGGAACTTCCTTGGCCTTGCCGTAACCGACACCTACGGTGCCGTCACCGTCGCCCACCACGACCAGCGCGGTGAAGCTGAAGCGGCGACCACCCTTGACAACCTTGGCGACGCGGTTGATCGCGACAACGCGCTCAACGTAAGCGGTCTTCTCGGCGGCAGGGCCGCCGTCGCGACCCTTCCGGTCCCGCCGCTCGCCGCCACCGGCACCGCTTCCGCGGCGCTGGGGTCCAGCCATTGGATTACCTCTCTCTGTTACGTCCGTGAGTCCCGGAACCGGGGCTTAGAACTTCAGCCCGGCTTCGCGGGCGGCGTCAGCCAGAGCGGCAATGCGCCCGGCGTATCGGTTGCCACCGCGGTCGAACACGACGGTCTCGACACCCGCAGCCTTGGCACGCTCGGCGACGAGCGCGCCGACAGCCTGGGCCTGCGAGCTCTTGTCGCCTTCGCCACCACGGATCGAAGCGTCCAGGGTCGACGCCGACGCCAGGGTGTGACCCTGGAGGTCGTCGATGACCTGAGCAACGATGTTGCGGTTGGAACGCGTCACGACGAGGCGCGGACGCTCCGCCGTACCCGAGACGTTCTTGCGGATGCGGATGTGGCGGCGAGCCTTGGCTGCACGCTTGTACGCGTCGCCCTTGGCGATCTTCACACCGTATGCCATGGCTACTTACCAGCCTTTCCGACCTTGCGGCGGATGACTTCGCCGGCGTACTTGACACCCTTGGCCTTGTACGGGTCGGGCTTCCGCAGCTTGCGGATGTTGGCGGCGACCTCGCCGACCTTCTGCTTGTCGATGCCCTCGACCGAGAACTTGGTGGGCGACTCGACCTTGAAGGAGATGCCCTCGGGCGCCTCGATCAGGATCGGGTGGCTGTAACCAAGCTGGAACTCCAGGTTGGAGCCCTTCGCGGCGACGCGGTAACCGACACCGCTGATCTCGAGAGCCTTGACGTATCCCGTGGTCACACCGGTGATCATGTTCGCCACCAGCGTGCGGGACAGGCCGTGCAGGGCCTTGTTCTGACGCTCGTCGTTCGGGCGGATGACGTTCAGAACGCCTTCCTCACCCTTGACGATCTCGATCGGCGCCTTGACGGTGTGCGACAGGGAACCCTTGGGGCCCTTCACAGCGACCGTCTGGCCGTCGATGGTGACGTCCACACCGGCGGGAACCTGGATGGGGAGCTTGCCGATTCGCGACATTGCTTTTCCTCCGTTCCCGACTACCAGACGTAGGCGAGGACTTCCCCACCTACGCCCTTCTTGCCTGCCTGCTGGCCGGTCAGGAGACCGTGGGACGTGGAGATGATCGCCACGCCCAGGCCGCCGAGGACCTTCGGCAGGTTGGTGGACTTTGCGTACACGCGCAGACCGGGCTTCGAGATCCGCTTGATGCCCGCGATGGAGCGCTCACGGTTCGGCCCGAACTTCAGCTCGAGGACGAGGTTCTTGCCGACCTCGGCGTCCTCGACCTTCCAGCCGGTGATGAAACCCTCTTGCTTGAGGATCTCCGCGATGTGCGACTTGATCTTGCTGTGCGGCATCACGACAGTGTCGTGGTACGCCGAGTTAGCGTTACGCAGACGGGTCAGCATGTCTGCGATCGGGTCAGTCATGGTCATGAAGTGGCCTTCGGCCTCTCTCGCCGGGGTTTCCTGTATGCGCCATCCCTCTCCCCACTCAGTGGCGGGACGGGTGCGGTGCGGGGACCTACGGCGTAGTAAGTCGTTATGGGCGGCGGACGCCCAACCACACAAGCCTAAGGCATGCGCGGCCGGGCATCCGCCGACCAGATGCTTACCGAGAGTGCCTGGTAGCTCCCAAGTCCTTGCGGACGAGGGGGATTTACCAGGAGCTCTTGGTCACGCCCGGCAGCTCGCCACGGTGAGCCATCTCACGAAGGCAGACGCGGC
The DNA here is from genome assembly GCF_042736805.1 of Streptomyces sp. NPDC060031. Taxonomy (NCBI): domain Bacteria; kingdom Bacillati; phylum Actinomycetota; class Actinomycetes; order Kitasatosporales; family Streptomycetaceae; genus Streptomyces; species Streptomyces sp. NPDC060031. The sequence continues at coordinate 16,579 of NZ_JBHWVM010000026.1, read as the reverse complement.
ACAGGCCGAACTTGCGGTACACGGAGTGGGGGCGACCGCAGCGCTGGCAGCGGGTGTACGCACGTACACCGAACTTGGGCTTGCGGGCAGCCTTCGCGATGAGAGCCTTCTTCGCCATCTCGCTTACGCCTCCTTGAAGGGGAAGCCGAGGTGACGAAGGAGCGCGCGGCCCTCAGCGTCGTTGGTCGCCGTGGTGACCACGGTGATGTCCATACCCCGGGTACGGTCGATCTTGTCCTGGTCGATCTCGTGGAACATGACCTGCTCCGTGAGACCGAAGGTGTAGTTGCCACGGCCGTCGAACTGCTTCGGCGACAGACCACGGAAGTCGCGGATACGCGGAAGCGCGAGCGACAGCGTACGGTCCAGGAACTCCCACATGCGGTCACCACGGAGGGTGACGTGGCAGCCGATCGGCTGACCCTCGCGCAGCTTGAACTGCGCGATGGACTTGCGGGCCTTCGTGACGGCCGGCTTCTGACCGGTGATCGTCGTCAGGTCCTTGATGGCGCCGTCGATCAGCTTGGAGTCGCGGGCGGCGTCGCCCACACCCATGTTGACCACGATCTTCACGAGGCCGGGGATCTGCATGACGTTCTCGTAGGAGAACTCCTCACGCAGCTTGCCCGCGATGTCCTCGCGGTACTTCGTCTTGAGACGCGGAGTGGTAGCCATCAGATGTCCTCACCCGTCCGCTTGGCAACGCGGATCTTGTTGCCCTCGTCATCGAAGCGGAAACCGACGCGGGTAACGACCTTCTGGCCGTCCTTCTCCACAACCAGCTGAACGTTGCTGACGTGGATCGGCGCCTCGACGATCACGATGCCACCGGTCTGCGAACCACCAGCGGTCTGACCGGCCTTGGTGTGCTTCTTGACCCGGTTGACACCCTCGACGAGGACACGGTTCTCAGTAGGGATGGCCATGATGACCTTGCCCTGCTTGCCCTTGTCCTTACCGGTGATGACCTGAACCAGGTCGCCCTTCTTGATCTTCATGCTTACAGCACCTCCGGCGCGAGCGAGATGATCTTCATGAACTTCTTCTCGCGCAGCTCACGGCCCACCGGGCCGAAGATACGGGTGCCGCGAGGGTCGCCGTCGTTCTTCAGAATGACGGCGGCGTTCTCGTCAAAGCGGATGTACGAGCCGTCCTGGCGGCGACGCTCCTTGACGGTGCGAACGATGACCGCCTTGACGACGTCACCCTTCTTCACGTTGCCACCGGGGATCGCATCCTTGACGGTGGCGACGATGACGTCACCGATGCCCGCGTAGCGGCGACCGGAACCACCGAGAACACGGATGCAAAGGATTTCCTTGGCACCAGTGTTGTCGGCGATACGCAGTCGCGACTCCTGCTGGATCACGTGTATCTCCTGTTTGTCTGCCGGTTCCCGGCGGGGGCCTCACTCCGAAGAGCTACCGCCCCCACCGAGCCTGGCGGAACGAACCTGAGGGAAACCCCTCAGATAATTACTTGGCCTTCTCGAGGATCTCGACGATGCGCCAGCGCTTGCTCGCCGACAGCGGACGCGTCTCCATGATGAGGACGCGGTCGCCGACGCCGGCAGCGTTCTGCTCGTCGTGCGCCTTGAGCTTGTTCGTACGGCGGATGACCTTGCCGTACAGGGCGTGCTTCACGCGGTCCTCGACGGCGACGACGACGGTCTTGTCCATCTTGTCGCTGACGACCAGACCCTCACGGGTCTTGCGGAAACCGCGCTCGGTCTTCTCAGTCACGTTGTTCTCGCTCATCAGGCGCTCTCCACCGTCTCGATACCGAGCTCACGCTCGTGCATCAGGGTGTAGATGCGAGCGATGTCCTTACGGACGGACTTGAGCCGGCCGTTGTTCTCCAGCTGACCCGTGGCCGCCTGGAAGCGGAGCTTGAACAGCTCCTCCTTGGCCTCGCGCAGCTTGCCAACGAGCTCCTCGTTGCCGAGCTCACGCAGCTCGGACGCCTTGGTTCCCGTCGCCATCACGACTCACCTGCCTCGCGCCGAACAATCCGGCACTTCATCGGAAGCTTGTGAGCAGCGCGGGTGAGCGCCTCACGAGCAATCTTCTCGTTCGGGTAGGACAGCTCGAACATGACCCGACCCGGGTGCACGTTGGCGATCCACCACTCGGGAGAACCCTTACCGGAACCCATGCGGGTCTCGGCAGGCTTCTTGGTGAGCGGACGGTCCGGGTAGATGTTGATCCAGACCTTGCCGCCACGCTTGATGTGGCGGGTCATCGCAATACGAGCCGCCTCGATCTGGCGGTTCGTCACGTACGCCGGGGTGAGCGCCTGGATGCCGTACTCGCCGAACGTGACCTCAGTACCGCCCTTGGCCATACCGCGGCGCTTCGGGTGGTGCTGCTTGCGGTGCTTGACCCTACGAGGGATCAGCATGTCGGTCAGGCCTCCGTTCCGGTGCTCTCAGCCGGAGCGGCGGCGGGAGCGTCGGCCTTGGGGGCCTCGACACCAGCAGCCTGCTGCGGCTTGCGGCCACCACGGCCGCCGCGCTCGCCACCACGGCCACCACGGCCGGCGGGACGGTCGCCAGCGCCCTGAGCACCACGGGCCGGGCGGTTACCCGCACGGGCCGCAGCGTTCTCGGCGCGAACCTCGGCGATGTTCTTGACATCGCCCTTGTAGATCCAGACCTTCACACCGATACGGCCGAAGGTGGTCTTGGCCTCGAAGAAGCCGTAGTCCACGTTCGCGCGCAGCGTGTGCAGCGGCACACGACCCTCGCGGTAGAACTCGGAGCGGGACATCTCGGCGCCGCCGAGACGGCCGCCACACTGGATCTTGATGCCCTTGGCGCCGGCCTTCATCGTGCCCTGCATGCTCTTACGCATGGCGCGACGGAAGGAGACGCGGGAGGAGAGCTGCTCGGCAACGGCCTGGGCAACCAGCTGAGCGTCAAGCTCGGGGTTCTTGACCTCGAGGATGTTCAGCTGGACCTGCTTGCCCGTGAGCTTCTCGAGGTCACCGCGGATGCGGTCGGCCTCGGCGCCACGGCGGCCGATGACGATGCCCGGACGAGCGGTGTGGATGTCCACACGCACGCGGTCACGGGTGCGCTCGATCTCAACCTTCGAGATACCGGCGCGCTCCATGCCGGACGTCATCATCCGACGGATGGCGACGTCTTCCTTGACGTAGTCCTTGTACAGCTTGTCGGCGTACCAACGCGACTTGAAGTCGGTGGTGATGCCGAGCCGGAACCCGTGCGGGTTTACCTTCTGGCCCATTACCGGGAACCTTCCTTGCTGCTGACGACCACGGTGATGTGGCTGGTCCGCTTGCGGATCCGGTAGGCACGGCCCTGCGCACGCGGACGGAACCGCTTCAGGGTCGGGCCCTCGTCCACGAACGCCTCGCTGATGACCAGCGTGGAGGCGTCCGGGTGGTTGTAGTTGTGTGCGGCATTGGCAATGGCGCTGTCCAGCACCTTGCCAACCGGCACGCTCGCGGCCTGCGGGGCGAAACGCAGGACCGCCTGAGCCTCCGTGGCATCCATGCCACGGATAAGGTCCACCACTCGGCGGGCCTTCATGGGCGTGACGCGGATGTACCGCGCCTGGGCCCTGGCTTCCATGGTTGTCCCTTCGGTGTAAGTCATAGTCGTAACCACCCCGCCTTTAGCGGCGCTTCGACTTCCGGTCGTCCTTGACGTGGCCGCGGAAGGTGCGAGTCGGCGAGAACTCGCCGAGCTTGTGGCCGACCATCGACTCGGTGACGAACACCGGGACGTGGGTCTTGCCGTTGTGCACCGCGATGGTGTGACCCAGCATGCTGGGGATGATCATCGAGCGACGGGACCAGGTCTTGATGACGTTCTTGGTGCCGGCTTCGTTCTGGACGTCCACCTTCTTTACGAGGTGGTCGTCGACGAAGGGCCCCTTCTTGAGACTGCGCGGCATCTAAACCCGCTCCTAGCGCTTCTTGTTCGTCTTGCGGCGGCGGACGATGTACTTGCTCGAAGCCTTCTTCGGCGAGCGAGTACGACCCTCCTTCTGACCCCACGGGGAGACCGGGTGGCGACCACCACTGGTCTTGCCCTCACCACCACCGTGCGGGTGGTCAACCGGGTTCATCGCGACACCGCGGACGGACGGGCGAACGCCCTTCCAGCGCATGCGGCCGGCCTTGCCCCAGTTGATGTTCGACTGCTCGGCGTTGCCGACCTCACCGACGGTGGCGCGGCAGCGCGCGTCGACCAGGCGGATCTCACCGGAAGGCATACGAAGGTGGGCCATCGTGCCCTCCTTCGCCAGCAGCTGCACGGAGGCACCCGCGGAACGGGCGAACTTGGCGCCACCACCGGGACGGAGCTCGATCGCGTGGATCGTGGTACCGACCGGGATGTTACGGAGGGCCAGGTTGTTGCCGGGCTTGATGTCGGCCGTGGGGCCGTTCTCAATCCGGTCGCCCTGCTTCAGAGCCTTCGGCGCGATGATGTAGCGCTTCTCGCCGTCCGCGTAGTGCAGGAGCGCGATGCGCGCAGTGCGGTTGGGGTCGTACTCGATGTGCGCGACCTTGGCCGGCACGCCGTCCTTGTCGTGACGACGGAAGTCGATCACGCGGTAGGCGCGCTTGTGTCCACCACCCTGGTGGCGAACGGTGATCCGACCGGTGTTGTTACGGCCGCCCTTGCTGTGCAGGGGGCGAACCAGCGACTTCTCCGGCGTGGACCGCGTGATCTCGACAAAGTCGGCGACGCTGGAGCCACGACGGCCCGGGGTCGTCGGCTTGTACTTGCGGATACCCATTTCTCAGTCCTCGTCCGATTCCGGACGACTAGACCTCCGTTAGGAGGCCTGGCCGCCGAAGATGTCGATTCGGTCGCCCTCAGCGAGGGTCACGATGGCGCGCTTGGTGTTCGCACGCTTGCCGAAACCGGTCTTGGTGCGCTTGCGCTTACCCTGACGGTTGATCGTGTTGACCCCGGTGACCTTGACCGAGAAGACCGCTTCGACGGCCTGCTTGATCTGGGTCTTGTTGGCGCCGGGCGCGACGATGAACGTGTACTTGTTCTCGTCCAGCAGCGCGTAGCTCTTCTCCGAGACAACCGGCTTGATCAGCAGGTCGCGCGGGTCAGTGAAGGTCTTGCTGGTAACGGTCGCCTCAGACATCAGGCGTCGCTCCCTTCGGTCTCATCGGCCTTGGGGCCAGACACGAAGGACTCGAAAGCGGCCTGAGTGAAGACCACGTCGTCAGAGACGATCACGTCGTACGTGTTCAGCTGGCCCGGCTCCAGGATGTGAACCTGGGGCAGGTTGCGGGCGGACAGCCACGCGGCCTCGTCGGCGCGCTCGACGACCAGGAGCAGGTTCTTGCGCTCCGAGATCTTGCCGAACAGCGTCTTGGCGGCCTTCGTGGAGGCGGCACCCTCGACCACGCCGGTGACGACGTGGATGCGGGAGTGACGCGCACGGTCCGAGAGGGCACCGCGGAGGGCGGCGGCCTTCATCTTCTTCGGCGTCCGCTGGGAGTAGTCACGCGGCTGCGGGCCGTGGACAACGCCACCGCCGACGAACTGCGGAGCGCGGGTCGAACCCTGACGGGCGCGGCCGGTGCCCTTCTGGCGGTACGGCTTGCGGCCACCACCACGGACTTCGCCACGACGCTTGGTCTTGTGCGTGCCCTGACGGGCAGCTGCCAGCTGGGCGACAACGACCTGGTGGATCAGCGGAACGCTGGTCTTCGCGTCGAAGATCTCCGCGGGGAGCTCGACGGTACCGGCCTTGTCGCCTGCCGGCGAAAGGATGTCAATGGTGCTCATTACCTCAAGCCCCCTTGGCCGCGGTACGGACCAGGACGAGGCCGCCGTTCGGACCGGGGACCGCGCCCTTGATGAGGAGCAGACCCTTCTCCGCGTCAACCGCGTGGATGGTCAGGTTCTGGGTGGTGACACGCTCGTTGCCCATACGACCGGCCATGCGCATGCCCTTGAAGACACGCCCAGGGGTGGCACAGCCACCGATCGAACCGGGGGAGCGGTGCTTGCGCTGGACGCCGTGTCCGGCACCGAGGCCCTTGAAGTTGTGACGCTTCATGACACCGGCGAAGCCCTTGCCCTTGCTGTTGCCCGTGACGTCAACCTTGACGCCCGACTCGAACACAGCGGCAGTGATCTCCTGGCCGAGCGTGTACTCGCTGGCGTCGGAGGTGCGGAGCTCCACCAGGTGGCGGCGCGGGGTCACGTCGGCCTTGGCGAAGTGGCCCTTGAGGGGCTTGTTCACCTTGCGCGGGTCGATCTCGCCGAAGGCGATCTGGACCGACTCGTAGCCGTCGATGTCGTTCTTACGGACCTGGGTAACGACGCAGGGTCCGGCCTTGACCACGGTGACCGGGACGACACGGTTGTTCTCGTCCCAGACCTGGGTCATGCCGAGCTTCTCGCCCAGGACGCCCTTGATCTGCTTTGCCATCTTCTCGACGCCTCTCAGAGCTTGATCTCGATGTCAACGCCGGCCGGAAGGTCCAGGCGCATCAGCGAGTCAACGGTCTTGGGGGTCGGGTCGAGGATGTCGATCAGGCGCTTGTGCGTGCGCATCTCGAAGTGCTCGCGCGAGTCCTTGTACTTGTGCGGCGACTTGATGACGCAGTACACGTTCTTCTCAGTGGGCAGCGGCACCGGGCCCGCGACCGACGCACCAGTGCGCGTCACCGTCTCGACGATCTTCTTCGCCGACGAATCGATGACCTCGTGGTCGTAGGCCTTGAGCCGGATGCGGATCTTCTGTCCCGCCATGGCTACTCCGTAGTCCTGTCTGTTGTGGAAACGCTCTGGCTCTCGGTCGGCTGCGGATGACTCCGCGGCTTTCCTCCGACCCACGCGGTCGGGCGTGTCGCACTCCCTCTACAGAAAATTCCCATACGGAAATTCCCTCTCCAAGGGGGTGCGGTCCCAAGACCGCGCATCGGGGGAAAACACCCACCGAGTGCCTGGCAGGGGCCGTGCTGACGCTTCCCAGAAGATTCCCGTACGTCCGCCCCATTGCTGCCCCGAGAGGCAGATAAGGCGACGAGTACTGTGGGACTCGCTTCCGGTCCTCCCGGCGGGAGGCGCGCAGCATCGGCACTCAGCCGAGCAACTTGAGTAGTCTGCCATACGAGGCACGTACCTGGCTAATCGGGCCGAAGAGAATACCCCGCCACGCTGAGTGGTCAAACCGCACCACGCGCAGCCCAGCCGGCACCGTTCTCGCGCCGTAGCCGCCCGGTCACCCTCCGCGCCCGGGGGAAACCGGGAGTGAGCCCGGGGGAAACACCGGGACGCGGCAGCCGCGTCGCGGTCTTCGGCGACGAGGTCGTCCTGGACGTATGGGATCAAGTACTCGGGAAGCAAAGAACCCGTGCCAGACCCCTCCAGCCTCCCGCCGGCGGCCACGGCGGGCCGGTACCTCGGACGGGTGAACGGCGCCAATTTGGCTGGCTTTCAAGGGGGTTCGCAGGCATATGCTCGCGGCGACCACCCCCAGAAATACGTCGGCCCCCGACGGGACTCGCAATCCCGGCCGAGGGCCTACCAGCAAGGAAGCCCAACTTCCCGATGGATGTTCAGCAGCCTAGCGCGCTCGCGCGCCCCTCGGTCCGGAACGCCGCCGAGACCCCCCGATCCGGTGTAGTCCACGTCAACGTGCGGCACACCCGCGGCTTCACCGTGATCGGCAACCACCTCGCCCAGCACCCCGAGCTGTCGCTCGTCGCCCGTGGTCTGGCCCTCTACATCCAGTCGGTCCCGGCCGGTGTCCGCATCGGCATCAAGGACCTGACCCCCCTCTTCCCCGAGAGCGAGCACCGCATCGCCCGCGCCCTGCGCGAGCTGGAGGTGCACGGCTACCTCAAACGCACCCGCGAGCGGCTGCCCGGCGGCCAGGTGGTGACCCGTACGGTCTCCTACAACCGGCCCGGGTCCCTGTCCCCCGCCGAGGAGGCCGCCCACCCGCGCCCTCCCCGCGCCCCCGAGCCGCCGGCCCCGGCCGCACCCGAGGTCCCGGCCCCGGCCGCACCCGAGGCCCCGCCGGAAGCCGCGCCCGCTCCCCCGCCCGAGCCCCCGGCCCCGGCGCCGCAGGTCTCGCCACCGCTCCCCCGGCCCGCGAACACCGCCAACCCCTGGCGGAGCCTCGCCGCCGGCGAGCTGCTCGCCGAGCTGCGCCGCATCGACTCCCGCCTCCTCCTCGGCGCCCGCGACATCGAACGCCTCACCCCCGCCGTGGAGGCCTGGCTGGAGCGCGGGGCCTCCCCCGCCGCCGTCACCGCCGCCCTGACCTCGAACCTTCCCCCGCAGCCGCGCAACCCGGCCGGCCTGATCGCCCACCGGCTCACCGCCCAGCTGCCGCCCGGCCTGCTCCCCGTACCGGTCAGACCCGCGTACGTGCCGCCGGACCCCTTCCAGACCTGCGAGCGGTGCGACCTCGCCTTCCGCGCCCCCGCCCCGGGCCACTGCCGCGACTGCCGCACCAATACGACGGAGGCTGCCTAGCATGAAGGTGATGACTCGGGCCCACGGGCACGGACGAGGAGCCGCCACCATGACCATCGCCCCGGACGACGAACGGCAAGGGACCCTCCTTTACCAGCAGATGCGCGACGTCGTGCAGCGGCTGGAAGACACCGTTCCCGGCAAGATCGAGATCACCAGGGAAGGCCTCGTCCACGACATGACGGCACCCGTCGGCCCCACGAATTGACAGCGCTGCGGGTGCGAAAGCGCATGGAGAAGGCGATGCCGGACGAACTTGTCGCACACACCGGATCCCCCGACGTCGAGGACGATTCCGAGGGCATCCTGCGCTTGCCCGACATCATGGTGATCGCCGAAGCGGACATGGAAGTCCCAGGTTCGTTCGACCCGCGAACCCTCATCGCGGCCGTCGAGATCGTCTCGCGCTCCAACCCGGACAACGACTGGGTGAGCAAGATGCGGGACTACCCCCTGGTCGGCATCCCCGTCTACGCGATCTTCGACCCGCGCACCGGCACAGGCGCCGTCATGACCGAGATCCACCAGACGCCCGAGGGCCCCCGGTACGCCACCCGCAAGGACTTCCTCTACGGCGAGGACGTCACCATCGCCGACTGGACCATCTCCACCGAGGGGCTCCCCCGCTACGCGTGACCGCGACGCACGGGTACGACAAAGGGCCCCTCCCCCATCGCCGAAGCGACAAGGCAGGGGCCCCTCTGTCAAACATGGTGCCCGCTCGCGCGAGCTACCAGGTCAGAGCACGAAATTACTTCGTGATCTTGGTGACCTGGCCGGCGCCCACGGTACGACCACCCTCACGGATGGCGAACTTCAGGCCCTCCTCCATGGCGACCGGCTGGATCAGCGCGACCGTCATCTCGGTGTTGTCGCCCGGCATGACCATCTCCGTGCCGGCCGGCAGGGTGACAACACCCGTGACGTCGGTGGTACGGAAGTAGAACTGCGGGCGGTAGTTGTTGAAGAACGGGGTGTGACGGCCACCCTCGTCCTTCGACAGGATGTAGGCCTGGGCCTCGAACTCGGTGTGCGGCGTGACCGAACCGGGCTTGATGATGACCTGGCCGCGCTCGACGTCCTCGCGCTTGATGCCACGGAGGAGCAGACCGACGTTCTCGCCCGCCTGGCCCTCGTCGAGCAGCTTGCGGAACATCTCGATGCCGGTGACCGTGGTGGTGGTCTTGGCTTCCTTGATGCCGATGATGTCGACGGTCTCGTTGACCTTCAGGACACCACGCTCGATACGGCCGGTGACGACCGTACCGCGACCGGTGATCGTGAAGACGTCCTCGACGGGCATGAGGAACGGCTTCTCGGTGTCACGCGGCGGGGTCGGGATGGCCTCGTCGACGGCAGCCATGAGGCCGAGAAGCTTCTCGCCCCACTCCTTGTCGCCCTCGAGGGCCTTCAGCGCGGAGACGCGGACGACCGGCAGGTCGTCGCCCGGGAACTCGTACTCGGAGAGCAGCTCACGGACCTCGAGCTCGACGAGCTCCAGGATCTCCTCGTCGTCCACCATGTCGGCCTTGTTCAGGGCGACAACGATGTAGGGGACGCCGACCTGGCGGGCCAGGAGCACGTGCTCCTTGGTCTGCGGCATCGGGCCGTCGGTGGCGGCGACCACGAGGATCGCGCCGTCCATCTGCGCGGCACCGGTGATCATGTTCTTGATGTAGTCCGCGTGACCCGGGCAGTCGACGTGGGCGTAGTGACGCGCCTCGGTCTGGTACTCGACGTGCGCGATGGAGATGGTGATACCGCGCTGGCGCTCCTCAGGAGCCTTGTCGATCTGGTCGAAGGCCGAGGCCTCGTTCAGGTCCGGGTACGCGTCGTGCAGCACCTTGGTAATGGCGGCCGTGAGGGTCGTCTTACCGTGGTCAATGTGACCGATGGTGCCGATGTTGACGTGCGGCTTAGTCCGCTCGAACTTCGCCTTCGCCACGGGGTCCTCCTGGAGAGTGGTTCTGTACGCCTTACTCATCGGCGCCAGGTGATCTTTGCTGGATAGCCGGTCCCTCCGGGGCAATGGAGGGTTACTCCTGTTGCCCCAGAGGCTCCGGTGACAAGCCTAAAGCGTGTACTCGGAAGAGTTACTCGCCCTTGGCCTTCGCGATGATCTCCTCAGCGACGTTCCGGGGAACCTCGGCGTAGGAGTCGAACTGCATCGAGTAGCTGGCGCGACCCGAGGTCTTGCTGCGGAGGTCTCCGACGTAGCCGAACATCTCCGAAAGGGGCACGAGGCCCTTCACGAGGCGAGCTCCGTGACGCTCCTCCATGGCCTGGATCTGGCCACGGCGGGAGTTGATGTCACCGATGACGTCACCCATGGACTCCTCCGGCGTGGTGACCTCTACGGCCATCATCGGCTCGAGGAGCACGGGAGAAGCCTTGCGCGCGGCCTCCTTGAAGGCCTGCGAGCCGGCGATCTTGAACGCGAGCTCGGAGGAGTCGACCTCGTGGTAGCCACCGTCGAGAAGGATGACGCGGACGCCAGTCATCTCGTAGCCGGCGAGGATGCCGAACTTCATGGCTTCCTGCGCACCGGCGTCGACCGAGGGGATGTACTCCCTCGGGATGCGGCCACCGGTGACCTTGTTCACGAACTCGTACGCCGGACCGTCGGCCTCGAGGATCGGCTCGATCGCGATCTGCACCTTGGCGAACTGACCGGTACCACCGGTCTGCTTCTTGTGGGTGTAGTCGTGACGCTCCACCGTCTGGCGGATCGTCTCGCGGTAAGCGACCTGCGGCTTGCCGACGTTGGCCTCGACCTTGAACTCGCGCTTCATACGGTCGACCAGCACCTCGAGGTGCAGCTCGCCCATACCACCGAGGATGGTCTGGCCGGTCTCTTCGTCCGAGTGAACGTGGAAGGAGGGGTCCTCCTCCGCGAGAGACTGGATGGCGACACCCAGCTTCTCCTGGTCACCCTTGGACTTGGGCTCGATGGCGACCTGGATGACCGGAGCCGGGAAGTCCATGGACTCCAGGATCACGGGGTTCTTGTCGTCACACAGCGTCTCACCGGTGGTGGTCTGCTTCAGGCCCATGACGGCGACGATGTCACCGGCGCCCACCGCTTCGATCTCTTCACGCTTGTTGGCGTGCATGCGGTAGATCTTGCCGATGCGCTCCTTCTTGCCCTTGACGGAGTTCAGCACCGCAGTGCCGGCCTCCAGGCGGCCCGAGTAAACCCGGACGAAGGTGAGCTTGCCGAGGTGCGGGTCGCGCATGATCTTGAACGCGAGCGCCGCGAGGGGCTCCTCGTCAGACGGCTTGCGCTTCACGACGACCTCGGCGTCCCGGACGTCGTGGCCTTCGATGGCCTCGATGTCCAGGGGCGAGGGGAGGTAGCGGACGACGGCGTCGAGCAGGGGCTGAACGCCCTTGTTCTTGAACGCCGTGCCACAGAACACCGCGGTGATCGTGGCGCCCGTGCCCTTGCCGGAACCGATGATGATGCGACGCACGGCGTCGTGCAGCTGCTCGACGGTGGGCTCGACGCCCTCCAGGAACAGCTCCATGATCTGGTCGTCGTTCTCGGCGACCGTCTCAACCAGCTTGGCGTGCCACTCTTCAGCGGCTTCCTTGTGGGTGTCCGGGATGTCGACGATGTCGTACATCTCGCCCTTGGTCGCCTCGGCGGACCAGACGAACGCCTTCATGGTGACCAGGTCGACAACGCCCTGGAAGTCCATCTCGGAGCCGATGGGGAGCTGCATGACGATCGGAACCGCACCGAGGCGGTCCTTGATCATGTCGACACAGCGGTGGAACTCGGCGCCGGTGCGGTCCAGCTTGTTGACGAAGCAGATGCGCGGCACGCCGTAGCGGTCGGCCTGACGCCAAACGGTCTCGGACTGCGGCTCCACACCGGCGACACCGTCGAACACGGTGACGGCACCGTCGAGGACGCGGAGCGAACGCTCCACCTCGACCGTGAAGTCAACGTGACCCGGGGTGTCGATGATGTTGATGGTGTGGTCGACGTCCTCGAGCGGCCAGTGGCAGGTCGTCGCGGCAGACGTGATCGTGATGCCGCGCTCCTGCTCCTGCTCCATCCAGTCCATCGTGGCAGCGCCGTCGTGGACTTCACCGATCTTGTAAGACACACCGGTGTAGAACAGGATGCGCTCGGTGGTGGTCGTCTTGCCCGCGTCGATGTGAGCCATGATGCCGATGTTGCGCACCTTGGCCAGGTCAAGCGAAGTGGTAGCCATATCGGCTCAGTCTTCTCTCGGTCTCGATGTGGGTTGGGACTACCAGCGGTAGTGCGCGAAGGCCTTGTTGGACTCGGCCATCTTGTGCGTGTCCTCGCGCTTCTTGACGGCAGCGCCAAGACCGTTGGAGGCGTCGAGCAGCTCGTTCATGAGGCGCTCGGTCATGGTCTTCTCACGGCGGGCGCGGGAGTAACCCACGAGCCAGCGGAGCGCCAGGGTCGACTGACGACCCGGCTTGACCTCGACCGGAACCTGGTAGGTCGCGCCACCGACACGGCGGGACTTGACCTCGAGGGACGGCTTGACGTTCTCGAGCGCGCGCTTCAGCGTGATGACCGGGTCGTTGCCGGTCTTCTCGCGGAGGCCTTCCATGGCGCCGTAAACGATGCGCTCGGCGGTGGAGCGCTTGCCGTTCAGGAGGATCTTGTTGATGAGCGACGTCACCAGAGGAGATGCGTAGACCGGGTCGATGATGACCGGGCGCTTCGGGGCGGGGCCCTTACGAGGCATTCTTACTTCTCCTTCTTGGCGCCGTAGCGGCTGCGGGCCTGCTTGCGGTTCTTGACAGCCTGGGTGTCAAGCGCACCGCGGATGATCTTGTAACGAACACCCGGCAGGTCCTTCACACGGCCACCACGCACGAGCACGATCGAGTGCTCCTGCAGGTTGTGTCCCTCACCCGGAATGTAAGCGGTGACCTCGATGCCAGAGGTCAGACGCACACGCGCGACCTTGCGCAGCGCCGAGTTCGGCTTCTTCGGGGTGGTCGTGAACACACGCGTGCAGACGCCGCGACGCTGGGGCGAAGCCTCAAGCGCGGGGGTCTTTGTCTTCTCGACCTTGTCCTGCCGGCCCTTCCGGACCAGCTGCTGGATCGTAGGCACTACTTCTCCGGTTTCTGTGTGCCGTAGTGGAGCTAACCTGGAACTTTGCCGACCCACGCGGTCGGGTGTGTCGGATCCGGCGGACCTCCGCGCAAGCACGGAAACGCATGGATCGCGGTGGCTGATACGGGCTCCATTGCGGTTGATGGACACGCACGGGAGCCCAGGCACACCCCAGGCACAAGGTCTGAGCGTACCTACCGCATCCACTCCGGTCAAAACAAAAGCCCCGGCCCCGGCCCCGGCAGACCCGCGCAGGCCATGCGCCGCACGGGCGAGGCCCCCGCGCGGCCCCGCCGATGTCCCACCGACGCGCACATGTGGTACGGGGGCGCCCCGCGCAGGAGTACGGCAACCCCTCACCCGGGCCGGGCCGGGCCCCCGGCGAACTACACTGCCCTGCGATTCAGCCCACGATTCAACCCAAACGGCACGACCACATCAGGGAGCGGGACATTGGGGACGGTCACGACCGAGCCGGCGGCCACGGACAGCCCGCCCCGCCCGCCCCGGCCCGCAGTCCGGCGCCGCCGCCGGCTCTCCCGGCTGTACGGACCCCTGCTCGCCTTCCTGATCACCTCGGGCGCCTTCTGCGCCGCCTGGGTGCTGCGCGGCACGTTCCCCTTCGGCAACACCGGCCGCGCCGTCAACGACCAGGCCAACCAGTACGTGCCCTTCCACCGGGCCCTGTGGGACCTGGTCCACGGCCAGGCCGCCGGCGACCTGCTCTTCACCTGGCGCGGCGGCTTCGGACAGCAGTTCCTGTCCGACTACTACACGTACCTCGGCAACCCCTTCTCCTGGCTCGCCGTGATCGTCCCGCGCGCCCACGTCGACCTCGCGGTCTTCGCGATCACCCCGATCACCATGGGCACCGCCGCCGCCGTGATGACCGTGTACCTCGGGAAGCTGAAGCCCGGCCCGTGGTGGCAGCGGGGCGTGCTCGGAGCCACGTACGGCCTCTGCGGCTGGGCGCTCAGCGACGCCTCGTACATCCCCATGTGGCTGTGGGGCCTCGTCGCGCTGCCCCTCCTCGGCATCGCCGTCGAATGGTGCCTGGAAGGGCGCCGCTGGCCGGGTGTGGCGGCGCTCGTGGCGCTCGCGTGGTTCGGGAACTTCTACACCGCGATGATGGCCACGATGGCCGCCTGCGTCCTGCTCGCCATCCGCCTCGTCACCCGCGACATGACCGGTGCGCAGCGGCTGCGGGCCCTGTGGCGGGCCGCAACGGCCGCCGGGACGGGCATCCTGCTCACCCTCCCCCTCCTGCTGCCCTCGTTCCTCTCCAGCGGCTCCGCACAGCCCACCCAGGCCGGCGCCTTCGACCCGGTGCGGATCGAGATCTTCCTGACCGGCATGCTCCCGGCGACCTACCTGTGGGGCGGCCGGCCGCGGCTGTACGTGGCCTCGCTCGGGCTGATCCTGGCCGGCGCCTTCGTGCTCAACTCGGGCATCGCGAAGAAGACCCGCCTGGTGTGGGCGGCGGCGACCGTGCTGGTGGTCGCCTCGTTCCAGTTCCCGCCCACGCAGTACGTGTGGCACGGGCTGGCGGTGCCGAACGGCAACCCCTACCGCGAGGCCTTCGTCTTCAGCGGGATGGTCGTCATCGTCGCCTGGCTCTCGCTGGCCAACCGGCCGCGCCCGCTGCACCTGGCCCTGGTCGCCGCCCTGCTGGTCGCCGCCACCTTCGTGCTCCGGCACACCGACGACTTCGGCGGCTGGACCTGGCCGGCCGTGCTCGGCGGCGGCGCGGTCTCGCTGCTGGCGCTGGTGCTGCTCTTCCACGGGGAGAAGCGCCGCTACCTGATCCCCGTCGCGGCCGTCCTCATGATCGGCGTCGTCTTCGCCGAGTCCACGGTCGCCGCGGCCGGCGCGGACTCACGCCGCGCCCGCGAACGCTGGGCGCAGCCGGCGACGACGTCCAGCAAGTCGATCACCGAACACTTCAACGCCGTCCGAGGCGTGGACGGCTGGCCCGCATACCGGACCGACTCGGGCGCGCCCCAGACCTCGTACAACGACGCCCTGGCGCTCCGGGCGCAGGGCCCGCAGTACTACAGCAGTTACCTGCCGGAGGTCACCTACCAGGCCCTGGAGCCGCTCGGCTACGGCTTCAAGAACGACGGCCGGACCTTCTTCGGCGCCGACAACCCGGTGCTCGACGCGATCTTCTCCATCGGCGCGCGGGTCGAGCCCGGCCCGGCGAAGAACAGCTGGACGGCCCGCAGGTTCCCGGCCCCGCCCCTGGTCACGGTCCGCCCCGGCCCCTACACCTCCCCCAACCCCGCGGACAGCGTCTACGCCCGCCAGGAGAACGTCCTCGGCGCCACCGTCTACCAGGTCCCGCAGGTCACCCGCGGCGGCACCGCCACGGAGCAGACGTACGCCGCCCAGTGCGCCCCCGGCTCCGAGGCGTTCTGGTACTCCCCCGCCCTCTACGGCGGCCTGCGCGTCGGGGACGGCCCCGAGCAGGCCCTCCAGGACCGGATGACGGGCGTCCTGCGCCTCGGCCCGGTCCCGGCCTCGGGCAGGCTCGACATCACGGTCAGGACCGCCACCCAGGGCGCCACGGCCGGCGAACACCCCGTCGGCTGCCTGGCCCCCGCCAAGCTCGACGCGGCGGTCTCCACCCTCAAGGCCACCGGCGCCACCCACGTCACGGCGGGCGGCCACACCATCGAAGCCACGCTCCCCAAGGACGCCAAGGGCACCGCGGTCATCGCCACGACGGCCATCCCCGGCTGGCAGTGCTCGACCCCGACCGCGGACTTCCACGGCCTCCTGGCCCTCTCCCTGCCCCCGGGCACCGACAAGATCTCCTGCACCTTCACCCCGAAGGGCCTCAAGGCCGGCCTGGCGGGTGGCACCCTCGGCCTGATGATCCTCATCGGAGCCTCCCTCACCGCCGTCCGCCGCCGCCGCGCCTGACCGGCCCGGCCCCCTCGGGGGACAACGAAGAAGCCCCCCGCCGCTCCTCTCGGAGC